>JALGZU010000211.1 GCA_025774735.1 candidate division LCP-89 bacterium
TGGAGGATTTCAGTTGGTATGATCGGTTCCTGGGGGATATTACCAATATCATCAAACAGGAACGGCCCGATGCGCTGTTCACCATCAATCATCTGGGATTCGACTGCGACGGCCGTTTAACCGACCTCCTCGAAACCTGCGGACTGCCTGCTCTGATATGGTATGTGGACAGCCCCCGCTATATTCTCCTGAATCATCATGCCAATGTCTCGGATAGGATCGGCATCTTTCTGTGGGAAGGGGCGTATGAATCCTGGCTGCGAGAGATAGGTTACGATAAGATTGATGTACTGCCCCTGGCCACCGATCCCGCCAATTTTCATGACGAAGGATTGGCTCGTCATCAAAATGACGTCAGCTCTGATCTCACCTCAGGTGAGGGCGGTTCGACAATGGTGTTCGTCGGTGATTCCATGCACTTCGCCGTGGCCAAAGCTTTCGCCAAGTTACCTCCGCAGCTGCGGCCGGATGTCTCCACAGAATCCGGGCGGCAGGTGGCGGGCCTGACCACCCGATTCTGCGATGCCGCTCTGGTACATCCTTTCCATGACAAGCGGCCGGCCTGGGAAATCTTGCAGGATCTCGATGTGACTGCCGAGCCACAAACTGTCCAGGATCAACAATCATCCAGCCCGGCTGTTGGGTTGCTGGAGTGTCCGGTCGACACCGAGCGGACCCGTTTGAATCTGGAATCGGCTATGGTCCTGATGGCGACCCGCCTGCAGCGTACCCGATTGCTTAAAAACATTACGAGTTCTTTCTCTCTTGATCAGCTCGTCGTTTACGGGGACCCGGGTTGGGGGAAAATTCTGAACGGGACGTCTCAGATCCTGCCCCCGGTGCATTACTATGACGAACTTCCCGACGTTTACCGTCGGGCGGGATCGGTTTTAAATGTGACCAGTTTCCAGATGCCCACTGCGCTGAATCAACGCTGTTACGACGTGCCGGTTTCCGGCGGTTTTCTGCTGACCGATGCTCAACCGACACTCTTCGAACAGTTCGAACCGGATAAGGAGTTGGTCTGTTTCGAGTCGGTTGAAGAACTAAGAGATAAGTGGGATTATTTCAAAAAGAATCCTGCCCAACGACTGGCGATTATCGAAGCCGGACGCCGGCGGGTGCTGTCCGAACATACGTATCGACACCGGATCCGCGAGATGTTGGCGACAGCAGATACCTGGTATAAATGAGACAGTAAATACAATGAATTCTATGATAGGGGGTGTTATGCAGATTAGCTTTAACGATCAGATTGAGGAGTACCCCACCGAAGGCATGCAGTGCTTTGGGGAGCTAATGGAGAGCCTTCACAAGCAGGCTGCCGATCATGGGGATGCCGTCATCACGATCAGGCTTAACGGCGAGGATATCACAGGTCAGGACCGCTCGCATCTGGAAGAACTGGCGCTTGATCAGGTCGAAACGCTCGAAGTCCATACCGGCGATCCCAGGACGCTGGCCAAGGCGGCGCTGAGCAGTATCGCGGAATTCCATCAGCAATTACTTTCGGAGATGCGAAGCACGGCCGAACTGTTCCGGCTGGGGGACGCCGAAAGATCGAACCGTTCCTTCCTGGCTTGCATCGATGGGCTGCAGGTATTTATGCACACGCTGGAATCCTGCCGCAAGATGCTCGGGGTTAGTTTTGAACTCCTCACCATCCCTTCAGCGGAAAATCAGGATGAGCTCACCGTGGCGGAGTACCGGCGCAACCTCTTCTCGGTTCTGGATGGGCTTTTCAATGCCCAGACCGATCAGGATTGGGTCCTGCTGGCCGACATGCTTGAATACGAACTGATCCCGGCTCTGGAGGAGTGGGAGCAGATCATCCAGTTGATCATGGTGACTTCAGATGCCGAACAGGCCATCAGTGAGCACGCCGACGTCATGGATGCTCAGTCTGAGCTCGTGGGTTAAGAGGGGTTTTACGTGGAATACAACGAGATGCTAAATCAGGTGTGCAATCGCGCTGAAGCGCCGGAAGAGGTCGAGCACGGTTCATGCTCGGACCTTCTGGAGCGACTGGCCGATTGTGCACGATCGATCGAAAAGGACGTCGAGGACGGTGAATGGGAACAGGCCGCAGACGATGTTGCACGTCGTGAGCGCCTGTTGCATGACCTGTCTCACGTTCTGGAGAACTTGGAGCAACAGAACGAATCGGTTTCAGATTTAAGTGACCGCCGGAGAATACGCTGGATGCTGGAAGATATACAGGCGGAGAACAATCGGTTCATTGAAATCATCAATGATCGCCTTGCGGTGATGCGCACCGAGATTCATGGCGTGAAAAGAGGGCGAAAAGCGCTGGGACTGTACCGACGGCCTCATCCCGAGCACCCCCGGTTTTTAAACCGGATTGGTTGATGACGGGATTTGCCCGAATCCTCCTTTGAATTTTCTGACTCAAGGTTGCCCCCCCCTGTGCCGATAAAGAAGGTGCAGGGGTGGACTCTGACACCTTAACGAAAGGAGGATAAGGGATGGCTACACGCATCAACCACAACATACTGTCTCTGACAGCGCAGAACAACCTCTGGAAGACCCAGAATGATCTGGATCAGGCTGTGCGGCGCCTGTCATCGGGACTGAGAATCAACGCTGCCTGGGATGATCCCGCAGGCTTGGCGATTTCCGAACGCTTCCGGGCGCAGATTGCCTCGATGGAAGAAGCCGAGCGCAACGCCAACATGAACATCAACATGATGCAGACTGCGGAAGGTGCTCTGGCTGTTCTGGATGAAACGCTCGTGCGCATGCGCGCTCTCTGCATCGAGTCGGCCAACGGCGCCTTGACGAATTCCGACCGCGTTGCCCTTAACACGGAATTCCAGCAGCTGCTGTCTGAAGTTGACCGTATTTCAACGGTGACCAATTACAACGGACTTGCCCTGTTGGATGGTAGTTTTTCCAGCACGGGCGTCAGGTTTCATATCGGGACCTACAACGTCCAGAATGAGGATTACTACAACGTAACCTTCAACAGCATGACCGCAACGGATCTGGGTATTAACGGGCTGAGCATTGCGGACACCGCATCAGCCACGGCGGCCATCAATAATATCGACACCGCCATCGACTCCAAGGACTCGGAGAGGACTCGGATCGGTGCCTACGTCGAACGGTTGCAGGGAACCATTTCCCAGCTGATGTCGTCTCGCGAAAACGCAGTAGCGTCCGAATCCGTCATCCGCGATGCGGACGTGGCTCAGGAAATGTCCAACTTCGTCCGTTCGCAGATCCTGTTGCAGACCGGCGTGTCCATGCTGGCTCAGGCTAACATGGTCCCGCAGATTATCGCACAATTGGTAGGCTAAAAACAAAACAATAGTGAACACCCTATCTTTACAGACACAGAGTCCGACACGACGCCTATCCTGGCTGAGATTAGGAAGGCCTTAAATTAAACTGGGGATCCCCTCATCCCTTGGGGATCCCCAACCCCTGACTTTAAATCGAGGAAGTACGAAATGCCAACGGCACAAGTGACCGGATTATCTTCCGGAATCGACTGGCAGGAGACGGTTCAATTGATGATGCAGATTGAAAGCATGCCCATGGTCATGCTGGAAGACAAGAAGGATGGCTACCAGGCAGAGCTCAATGCCTGGCAGACTATCAATACCAATCTATTGAGTCTGGCTTCCATCATGGAGGGCATGGATGAGCTGGATGAATTGTTGGTCAAAGCCGCCAGCTCAACCGATACGGACGTCGCCACCGCCACCGCCGATGCAAGCGCGGCGCCGGGGAGCTATTCTCTCGAGGTGAATCAGCTGGCTCAGAATCATAAGCTTATTCATGAAGGTTTTGCGGACAATAACACCACCGCCGTGCACAACGGTCCTGGCGATGGCACTTTTACTTATACCTATGCTGGTGACACTTACAATGTCACGGTCCCCTCGGGGAGCACCTTAGTGGAGTTGGTGGAACTCATCAACGATGACATCGATAATCCGGGGGTGAATGCAACAATCCTGAACGATGGGGGAGACACCAATCCTTACCATCTGGTGCTTTCGGGTGAGACGGGAGCGGATAATGTTATCACGGTTACTGGAACCACCGACAATTTTTCCCTCAATTACGACATATCACAGACAGCCCAGGATGCGCACATTAAAGTGGATGGTTATCCGGTCACACCCGATCAATGGATCACGAGTGAAACGAATGAGGTGACTGACATCATCGCGGGGGTGACACTCACCCTGATGAGCGCCAACCCGGGCCAGACGATTAACATCACCGTAACGAACGATCTCGAAGGAGCCAAGGAGAAGATCTCCGAGTTCGTTACCGCATACAACGAGATCGTCAGCCTGATCAATTATAACACTAAATATGAGCCCCCGGAAGAATCCGAAGAAGAAGGGGAGAACGAGTGGGGGACGGCCGGTCCGCTCTTCGGGGACGCCTCTGCCATCGGTATCAAGGGAGACCTGCAGGCTATTATCTCCTCCGTCATTCCGGGTCTCGAAGATGGCGCTCTCTATCAGAGCCTCGGTGCGATTGGGGTGGAGCTTACCAGCGGCGGCCTGCTGAGCATCGACGATTCGAAGCTGACGGACGCCCTCGAGGAAGATTACCAGGCAGTAGGGGAGGTATTCGCCTTCAGCAGTTCTTCCACCAACAACAACCTCTCCTATTTTTTCAGAACGGAAGCCACTCAGGGCGGCATCTATAACATCGTCGCCAATTATGACGCCAGCGGCCAGCTCACCAGCGCCACCATCAACGGCAATACCGCACAGATCGACGGTAACTACATCATCGGCATGGCCGGTAATCCTGAAGAAGGCTTACGGATCGAGTTTACGGATCCCGGTGGCGGAGCGGGGTCCATCAGCGCTGAAGTTCGGCTCTCCACGGGCGCTGCCGTCCAAATCGCCAATCGCACGTCATTCCTAACCGATCCCATAGATGGTACCGTACATAACGCCATGGAGGGGATTGAAGACACTATAGAGAACATCGACAAACAGATCCAGCGCTGGGAACGGAGACTGGAAACGAAGCAGGAGCAACTTGAAGCGCAGTTCATGCAGATGGAAATCCTGATAGGACAGCTCCAATCTCAGGGAAATTATGTTTCGGCCATGTTATCGGGTATGTAGTCAAGAGCTGAGGAAAGGTGGAAGAAGATGAGTTATTTTAATCCCTATGAGGCCTATAGTCAAGTTCAAATCGAGACTGCGGATCAGAAAAAACTGATATTGATGGTTTATGATGCGGCCGCGCGGTTCTGTAAGGAGGCGAGAGACGCCATCAGTTCCGGCGACGTTAAGAATAAAGGCGCAGCGATCCAGAAAGCATACGATGCCATCGCCGAGTTGCGCAAGTGCCTGGATCTGGACAAGGGCAAGGAGGTGGCCGAGAGCCTGAATAAATTGTACGCATTCTTAGGACACCAGTTGACGCTGGCCAACCTGAACAACGACACCGAAGTCCTGAACAGCGTTATCATGGTCCTCACCGATATGCGTGA
>JALGZU010000212.1 GCA_025774735.1 candidate division LCP-89 bacterium
CCCCATAAATGAACAAGTCCGCCAAAATGACGGACTCGTTCGCTCGCTCGTTGAGGAGGGCTTGACGCGAGGTTATTTCATAGCAACTTGATCGCCGCTTACGGGATCCAAAATGCGGTCTGAATAGTTCTTATTGGCAAAGATCTGAAGATTTCTGCCGAACGGTACCGAGTAGGCGACGTAAGCGGTGACGGGCTGTCCGTCCAGAGTTGCAGGTTCAAAAGTCCATTTTTCAATGGCGCTGACAGCACTCTTGACCGCCAGTTGCGAAGTTCTGTAAAGCACCGTGACGCCCTGTACGTTCCCTTCATGTCCCACTTTCAATTCCACAGTAACATATCCTTCAACGTACTTGCCGGGGGCGTAGTAAACTGGTTCGGGGAGTACAGTAGTTTCCGGGATCGGGGGAACATATGCAGCGGACGTTGCTTCGTATGTATTTTCAGTTTCACGGGCTTCGGTGATGACAACCATTACGGCTGTGCTTACGACGAAGATGATTAACCAGAAGATTGTCTTTTTCATAATTTTCTCCTCACTATGGGTTTCTATTCTCCGTAGAAGCAAGGTGTGTGCCAAAATTATAGGAGTTGTTATAATTAATATAAATAATAACATAAAATAATACAAGTTTCTGATGCTCCCATTTATGAAGGCAAGCGAGTTCCGAAACGAAAGGCTGAGAATTTTGAGTGCTTTCTTTCGATACACATCAGTGATCATTCTGATGCAGGTCATACTTCTTTCGCCGGGAGGATCGGCCTCGGCGAACGAACGCGTGTCTGTCATCTTTCCGGATGGTCCCCTGCAGGATGCTGACATCGAGGTCCTTCAAAGCGGAGATCTACTCTACATCGATCTGGATGGCTTTGCGCAGGTCCTGAACATTCCGGTCTACGTCAATCATGAGCGCAAAAAACTCCAATACACGGTGGGCTCGATCAAGCTGAAGTGGACGGCCGATAACGCCTTTGCCGTCGTGGGGGATCAGATCTTCCAGCTTCCGGGCGAAGTGGTCTATCACCGGGAAAAATATTGGGCGCCGCTTGATGCGCTGATCTCAATCATGGTCGATATCTTTCCCGCCAAAATCACCTATGACCGCTACATGTGGACTATCGCAGTTACTCCCGCCGACCATGATATCTACGCTATTCACTACGATCCCAAGGAGAATGGCACCCTGATCCGGCTTTCCTCTTCCCGGAAGTTCGACATATCCGGACCTTCCCTGCGTGACCAGCGACTCAGCATCACGTTGATGGGAGCAATGGTGAACCGTCAAGCCCTGGAGATGACTCCAACAGCAGGCGTGGTAACGGATTTGCTGATCGACGAACTGCCCGAATCGGTGCAACTGACGTTTAAATTCTCAAAGCCGATACTCGAACATGCTGTTTGGCAGGATGAAAATCCTCATCAGATCGTTATTTCGCTCGTCACCAGCATCATCCAACCCGACCCTGATCTGGGGATTTCGACAGGACTAGCGGATGAGATCGATCGCCAACTCGCTCTCGAGCAGGAAAAGTGGAAGATCGACTGTGTCGTCATCGATCCCGGTCATGGGGGTAAGGATCCAGGAGCCATTGGCGTCAGCGGTTTGAAAGAAAAAGTCGTCGTGCTGGATGTGGCGCTCAGATTGAAGAAGCTGTTAGAGAAGAAGACCGACTTGAAGGTGTTACTGACGCGCGAAGATGATCACTTCATCTCAATCAGCAACCGCACCAAATTCGCCAACCAATCGGGCGGGAAACTCTTCATATCCATTCACTGTAATGCTTCGAAATATGGGAACGCTACCGGTTTTGAGACGTATTTTCTCAAACCGGCGCGAAGCGAGCGAGCCATGGAAGTGGCCCTGCGAGAGAACTCGGTGATACGGCATGAAGAATCCGGGAGCCAGTATCAGGACCTCACCGAGGAGAACTACATTTTGCTGGCTATGGCGCAAGCGGAATTTGTACGCGAAAGTGAACTTCTTGCAGAGACCGTCCAGAAAAAACTCAAAATACAGACTCAATTGCGCGATCGTGGTGTGGACCAGGCGGGTTTCTACGTTCTCGTCGGGGCTTCAATGCCGGCAATTTTGATTGAAACCCCCTTTCTATCCAACAAACGCGAAGAGAAACTTCTGAAATCAAGGAAGTTTCGCCAAAAACTGGCGCAGGGAATCTTCGACAGCATCGTCGACTTCAAGCGGCAATCAGCGGCGATGTATAAGGGTTATTCTACAGCTTCCCCGTAACGTATATCAACGGCTATATAAACCGGGCCAATTCAGTGCAAGCAGATCCATCCGAAAATACCAGATCTGCCGAAAGACCCATCGGCATTTTCGATTCCGGTATCGGCGGATTGACCGTGGCGAGCCAGGTAATGAAGATGCTGCCACAGGAATCCCTTGTCTATTTCGGCGATACAGCCCGGGTCCCCTACGGCACAAAGTCGGATCGCACGGTGCGCGAATTCGCCTGGGAGGACAGCCTGTTTCTCCTCTGGCATGACGTGAAGATGCTAGTAGTGGCCTGCAATACAGCATCGGCAATTGCCCTGGACGAACTGGACCGGCATCTGAAGGTCCCGGTGATCGGAGTAATCAAACCCGGTGTGGAGGCCGCAGTTTCAGCCACGCGCAGTGGGTCGGTCGGAGTCATCGGAACTCGCGCCACCATAGAATCGCGCGCCTATGAGAAGGAGATCCACCGGCTAAACCCGGATATTACCACTCATACGATCACATGTCCTCTCTTCGTGCCATTAGCTGAAGAGGGTTGGCTTTCCGGAGATATCCCCGAACGGGTTGCCCGGCACTATCTGCAACCGCTCCAGCAAGCTGGCATTGATACGTTAATCTTAGGTTGTACACACTATCCGCTACTCAAGCCCCTCCTCAATACAGTGCTCGGTGATAAGATCACCCTGGTAGATTCCGCGTTCGAAACGGCAAAGAGAGTCTCCGAACTTCTCCATGAGCAGAATATACTCGGGAAGAACGTCAACGCACAGCGCCACTTTTTTGTCAGTGACCTGCCCCGGCGCTTCGAAGAAGTCGGTCAACGGTTCTTAGGAGAACCGATCGGAAACGTATCCATCGCTGAACCCTGGAAAGGGTCCCGGCCTTACCTTCACCAAGACTCCCCGTGAGCACACTTCCCTTAACCTGGAAAGACTTTTTCACCCTGGAGCGGTTCGGGATGACCCGGAACCTGGATAACATCCGGTTATTTTGCAATCGCTTGGGTAACCCGGAAACTCATTTTCAGAGTATCCACGTCGGGGGGACCAACGGCAAAGGCACGATTGTGGCCACGATCGCATCGATTCTAGAATATGCCGGTGTCAACGTCGGGATGTACACGTCACCACATCTGCTCTCATTCTGTGAGCGAATTCGAGTCAACGGAAGAGAAATATCTGAAGAGCAGGTTTTCGCTTTTCTTCAGGAACACTGGGACTTCATCCTGGAGAATCACTGCACTTTTTTTGAAGTCTCCACGGCGATGGCGTTAGAGACTTTCAGACGAAATAGGGTGGAGGTGGCTGTCGTTGAGGTCGGTTTAGGTGGAATTTACGATGCCACGGGAATAGTGCAGAGTATCCTATCGGTCATCACCAGGATAGACTTCGATCATATCGACCGGCTTGGGGATACGCTGGAACAGATCGCATCGGACAAGGCGGGCATTTTCCGCTCTGGTCGCTCTGCTCTAATTTCTGCCCAACAACCTTTCGTAATAGACGTATTAAGAGATAAAGCCGAGAAAACCGGAGCGCACTTTCTCGAGGCGACTGATCTCGTTCGGATCTCCCCAGACAGCATCACTCCTGCCGGCATCTCTGGAACAGCCGAAATTAGCACGTCCCGCGGTGTCATCCACCTCGACCGCTTTCATTTTCCGCTCACAGGTTCATATCAGATAGAAAACCTCAAAACGGCCCTGGCGGCTGCCTCGATGGCTGCAGATCATGGATATGCCATAGATTCTGATGCCATGCGGGAAGGGTTGAGCCGGCTTGAGTGGCCCGGCCGGCTCCAGCAGCTGAGAGAAAAACCTGCTCTCGTGGTAGATGTAGGGCATAACCCCGGGGCGATACGTGAAGCACTTAAGGCGATTGGTGAAGTTTGGCAACCGCGTAATATCATCGCTGTCTTCAGCGCTCTGCGGGAAAAAGATGTGGGAATGATGATGAAAATCCTGCGTGAGAACACTGCACATGGTTTCATCGTACCGTTGCCTCCGCCGCGAGGATTAGACGAGAGCGAGCTCGATAATATCGCCATAGAGGCGCAGTGGAACGCGACCGTGCTGCCGTCTATGGATTCTGCATTACCGGAAGCATTAAAGGTAGCTGGGGGGAATGACCTTGTCCTGGTGATCGGTTCGCATTACCTGGTGGAAGAAGTTCTAAAAACTCAAAAATATTCTTGACATTTAATCGGGAAGTATCTATATTGAATAGACTACATTTCAGGGTTACTTTCCATAGAGCCTCAAGAGACAACAATTTTTCCATCCCGTTCTATAGACCCACGATAACATTTCTTTCCTGACGTCGCCGAAAATTTGATGCATCTGAAGCTTGTAGAATTATTTTGCTGACCCGTATAACGCTTCAGTCGGCCCTGATAATTCGATCCGCTGTAACAGTTCATATCAACATGTGAGAAGCTAGTATGGATCTTGCTGAACTAAAGGCGATGAAAATCGCCGATTTAAACAATGTCGCCAAAGAATTGGACGTGGAAGACTATTCGAGCGTGCCGCGCCAGGATCTCATCTTCAAGATACTGGAGAAACAGACCGAAAAAGACGGACTGATTTTCGCCCAGGGCGTTCTCGAAATCCTCCCGGATGGTTATGGTTTCTTGCGTTCTTCCGCTTCCAACTACCTGCCCGGCCCGGATGACATATACGTCTCGCCCTCGCAGATAAAGCGTTTTGGACTCCGCAAGGGTGTTTACGTGTCGGGACAGATTCGGCCACCCAAAGATAATGAGCGATTCTTCGCCCTTCTGAAAGTTGAAGCCGTAAACTTCGAAAGTGCGGAGGAGACCCGGGATAAGATTCTCTTCGATAACCTCACACCCCTCTATCCGGAAGAGAAATTCAACCTGGAATTTGATAAGAAGGATTTTTCAACCCGGGTAATGGACATTTTCACCCCGGTAGGGATGGGACAGAGGGGCTTGATCGTGGCGCCACCCCGCACGGGCAAGACCATGTTGCTGCAGAAGATCGCCAACGCCATCGCAAAGAACCATCCATCCGTCGATCTAATCGTTCTGCTTATCGATGAACGTCCTGAAGAAGTCACCGATATGGAACGCACGGTGGATGGTGAGGTGATCAGTTCAACATTCGATGAGAAGCCTGAACGGCATATTCAGGTTGCCAGTATGGTCCTGGAGAAAGCCAAGCGGCTGATCGAGTACAAACACGACGTGGTCATTCTCCTGGACAGCATCACCCGCCTGGCGAGGGCGCAC
>JALGZU010000007.1 GCA_025774735.1 candidate division LCP-89 bacterium
ATTTTGGATCCCGTAAGCGGCGATCAAGTTGCTATGAAATAACCTCGCGTCAAGCCCTCCTCAACGAGCGAGCGAACGAGTCCGTCATTTTGGCGGACTTGTTCATTTATGGGGGTAGGTTCAGGGGGAGGCAGCTCCTGCAGAGTCTGACAGATATCTGAGCTGCCGGGCGTAATCGAGAATGCAATCGGCGTAGGCGCTGCTGGGATTATAACGCAGGATTGCTTTGCGCCTGGCTTTGTTGGATTTTCCCCAACCGGCTTTCTTCAAGTACCAAGCCATACTTGCGACTGCGTCGTAGACGTTGTTCGGATCAATAACCTCGTCGCCATCCCCGTCCCGAGCGTAGTGCAGGTAACTCGACGGCAGGAACTGAGCCAATCCGAAAGCCCCCGCCCAAGATCCCTTTACTTCACGGGGATCCCAACCCTCGCGATCGCACGCTTCAAGAAAGCTGATCAACTCTCGATAAGCCCAGCTCGACCGGTTTTTGGCTCGCCTGCGCAGCTTCTCCTTCGTAAGTTTTGAAGACGCATCCGCCAAGTGGAGCCAGTATTCGGGCGGGTTCATTGAACCGAGCGTCGCCAGAACGGACAAAACCGACTTATCGCCGGCATAACGGCCAAAATTAGATTCCACCTTCAGAATCGCTACCGATATTTCACTCGGAATCTCACTCCCCTCGAGCGTCCTCTCCAGGTCGGTTTTCCAATCCTCCCAGAAGCGATAGCCATCCTGTATCTGCTCCGTAGTCAAGAACCTGCTGTAATCTGCCGGATGATCGCGCGGGATCATGTTTTTGACCACAAGTGACTCGATGAAGCGAACGTCGTCGTGTTGAAAGAGGTCCACCACATAAGTTGAATCCTGGCCATCCCGGATGAGCTTATTTAATAAATTTTCAAAGGCTGGATCGACACCGTCAATTACGGCGTTAGCCGGCGTAGAGACCAGACAGATTAGTGTACTGAGCAGGGCGATGAAGGTCATTATGCTTTAACTCTTAGTTTTTCTGTTCTTTCCTGAAGTAGCCGTATTTCATGTCGTTGATGGTCGTGATAGCTTCGAGGACGACTTTAAAGGCCTCATGGCTGGTGAAATCCCGCACTTCGGCTTTAGCCACCTTGCCGTGAACCATGCGGTTGCGCAGCTCAGCTAAGTTCATCAAGTCTTGACTGATCTCCTTGGGAATCTTACCGAACCGTTTCTCGATCAGTCGAATCTTGGCGCGCCGGTCACTGATCTTCCAGGACCGCGTGGCCGCTTTTACATCTTTTTCGGTGACGTTTAATTGTTCCAGCAGCGCGTCGAGGTAGAAATCGAAGGCGATCTGCAGCATTACCAGTCCGGCTCGATCTTCCGCTTTCAAGATTAAATCGGCGGCGTTCTGAAGGATATTCGTCCATAAAGGCCGCTCATGTTCTCCGATTTCGCCGACAGCCATCCACCGAATCCGCTGATTGAGTACTTCCTTGGTCGGTTCGAATGTCCGGGAAAGTAAAATGAAGCTCTCCGTGCTGATGGACACGGCGACAACATAGAGATTTTCGAGCAAGAGATCTCGTACGGGTTGGATATGACGGTCGAAGAAGAACAGTTCCGGAGGGCGGTTGTAGGTGATTCCGTAGGAGACAACCTGGATTTCATCGGGGATGATCTGAATTTCGCCTCCTACGGTATATCCCGGTGCAATGGGAATCGCGTGAACGGGATCGATGAAGATGCCCGAATGACCCCTGAAATGGTTGAGAAAGGCGTCGATGTAGATGAAATCTCCATCGCAAGCTGGACAGGTCATGAGCGTATTCAGGTTTTCGCAAGCCTGGCTGGTGACTTCCGTGCAGTGGGGACAACTAACGGCAGATATTGAGAAAAGCAGGTTGGTGACTATCTGAGGAGAATTATCGCGGTCTTTCACGAGTCCAAGAAACTGGCAATTTCAGTTTGCAAATCTTTCACGAGATAGGGCTTTTGCAACAAACCGACCTTGTGACCGCTGTTCTGGATCGATTCCATCTCCCGGGGTGGCCCCCAGCCGGTGGAAAGGATGATTTTGACATCTGAATCGAGATCCCAAAGGTGCTCCAGGACATCCATTCCTGTCATACCTGGCATGTGCCAGTCAAGCAGAACGAGCGCGATCTCGTCCCTGTGTGTCCGGTAGATATCGATCGCTTCTTCTCCATTACCGGCCAGAATCACCTGATAGCCCAGAACGCGAAGGATGTCCCGTCCCATCGTACGGATGACATCCTCGTCATCGACGAGGAGGATCATCGGTCCATTTGCTGTTTCGTCAGGCATCGTTATCGGGTACTTTTACATATCGTATAGTTCAACTTAATTAATTAATTACGTGAAAGCAACGCAAAAAGGAGATTTTTAGAAGGATAAGTTATTCCGGGAGGTGATGTAATATCAGGCAGGATATTTAAAGTTCGCTGTGAATGTCCTCGATGCCGACCGATCCGAAAGACTGTAAGGCTGGTCCCAGAACGCCTTCAAGTGGACGCTTCCCCATACCAAACGGCTCAAGGTCGCTGTAATTTCGAGGAAAACACCCTTGCCCCAGAGCGGCTTGACTCTGATACAATTGCTGACGTCGTAATCGATCCAATAGAGGCGTTGAGAATAATCTTCGGCGCTGTAGTAGCCGAACCCGACTCCAGTCTCAACTACCCAATCCGGAATAGCCCGCCATCTCTTCTGAGTGGAAAGGCTGAGAAGATAGCCCGTTTTTGCCACGTTGGGAGTTCTGGTTATGCGCAGTTGAGGTTTGAGGCGCCAGGTTTCAACCGGATAGAACTTGATGAAGGCTGCACTCCTCCACCGGCTGGTCTGTTCGTGAGTTTCGGCGTCCTCCTCCTGCACCCAGCGTGAACTCAGGGAGGTTTCCAGGGACCGAGTCGCTCGGACTACGCCCAGGAGAGAATAATCCTGACCACCCCAGCTTTCACCGGGCAGCCGTTCCGGAAACCGGTATAGGTGCATGAAACCGCTGAGATATCCTTTCCATAGAAACGCTTTGAAGTGCGAGTAAATCCCCTCCCGGTTACTGATTTTCCCCAGTTCGAAATCAAGACTTGATGCCAAAGGGGCAAAATAATCAGGATCGGCATGGTAAAGCGCCAGAGCAGTGTGAAAAAGATCTGATTTCAGGTGCAGATCCATCATTTGCGCTGCGTGCCCCCAAGAATCCCAGCCACATTCCGCCTTCGCTGTTAACCGCCGGCGAGAATATTTCAAGTCGATTCCCGCGGCTGTTGTCTCGGTAACGGGATCGTCGTCATGGAGATACGGTAGATTCCAGGAGACTGACGAAAGCGTCGTACCTATTATCATATTGGCCTTTGGCCAGCGCCAGGCTGCGTGTATTCCGGCTGCTTCTTCCCTGCATGCATCCCGGTGAGATTGCTCTGTATCGCTGCGGTGCAGACCGCTCAAGTCGAATGAGGTGATCTGACCAGTTTCATTGATGCGTGCATCGCGATAGCGGCTTGATCCCCATGCTGATATCGCGAGAGATTTTATTGCCATGGAAATAGCGGCGCCGCGCAAAGCGATGCTCTCGTCCCAGCCATAGTAGGCTTTAAGATCTTTGGGGTAACCAGGCAGGTTATTTTGGGGGTGACTTCCCAGGCCGTAATTCCGGCGCGTCCGGATGACCAATCCCTGGCCGAAACCAGCCACGTAATCACCAAGGATCAACTTTCCTGACACAGGGGGTAGAGGAGCTTCAAAAACGAGGGACGCATGATCCCACAGCTCACCTTCTCCCGGATCTTTGTCCACTGCGACACCGACGAGAACACCGCTTAGATTCTCTATACTTACCTTCTGGCTAAACCGGAAGGGACTTTGTGTCACGGGATTGCTGACCGGAACATCTTTTCTGTATCTGCCGAGATACTTTATGCTGTATTTTTCAATATCATGTGTTACCTTAAGGTATTGCCTTAATCTGCCGTATATATCATCGTTAACATCAGACAATTCTCGGAGTTCATCGAGGCTTTCAATGAAGCCGACCTGACCACGGTAGATGAGGATGGCTTGAGCCAGGTCAGGGGTGATACCGGGGATCAGTAACAATGACCTCAGGTTTACGTTGTTCACATCGAAAGGTTCATCGAGCAGTAGATCAGCCGGACCTGACGATTCGAGGCGCCAGGGTGCAGCGCTCTGACCTGACTGGGCTGGACAGAAGTCATAGCAGACCAGGCAGACGCAGATGCAGAGAGGAATCAGAAGGTGATGGTGAGGCCATAACATTGCGAGAACCCCAGATCGGGGTGATATTGGTAGGCAGCGGAGGCGCGATACGAGCTGATCCGGAACGATAAACCAGTAGCGAGTATATCGGGATTGCTCTGGAATCCGAACAGCAGTTGCAGTGCACTCGAGGCATGATAACCGAGTGCGATCCTGACAGCAGGGGGATAGCGCGTGTCCTTTTCGACCTCAATAAACAAGTCCAAATCCTCGACAGGCCCCAGTCGCCCACCCAGAGCAAAGCGTTGGGGTAAGGGATAACTTCCCGAGCCGATGTGCGCATGGGAGAGGTTGTACCACGCCAGAGCCATCTGCACACTCGGCTGTACCCGCCAGGCTATGCGCGCATCGATCTGATAGGAGTGTGCACTGCCGTAATCGTCGATCGATACTTGCAAAAGGTGTATGTCCATCTGTGTTGCGACGCTTCCACCGAGAATGCGCCCATACCCCACCCCTACGGCATATTCTCCGTAGGCGCCCGACGCCATTCCCGATCCGGACAGGCGGCCGAAACCTCCCCATAGTGGTGCACCGGCACGGACATTGAAAGGCTGGATCTCAGGCATGCCGTACAGTCTTGCCCCCCCAACTTCTATAAACACGGGGTGGCGGAGCACATTACTGGCGACGAGGTAGTCCGGAAAACAAGCGAGATTAGCGAGTGCGAACGCAACAGGTTTGGGAGGCGGCGCATCGAAGGCAGCTGGAGCGATTGTGGGAACCCAGAGGATTGTCAAAAGATTAAATAATAGAAGATGTCTGAATTTCTGCTTGCGCATCCTGATCTAACACTTTATCTTTGGAGAGTCATAACTCGAATACTATCATGAAAAAATCCGTTGCAGTTCTCACCTTCACGTTAATGCTGGGACTCTGGTACTTCGCTCCTCCGGCAGAAGCTCAGCGGCTCGTGGCCACTGTGAGTACCAATACCGAAAAATTGATTTTGGAAGCGCGCCAGAAGCTGATTAATATAAAGGAGGAAGTTGAGAACTACGTCAATGACTACCAATGGTGCGACGACAGCAGGCGGTATAGTATTCCCGTTCAAATCGATATCTTTTTCGAGCGCGCCCAGGCGACCAGTTTCGAAGACCGATACGAAGCGTTGCTGATCCTGTCGAATGGTACGGACTATCAGGCTTCGGATAAACGTTGGGGATTTCGCTATCAGCAGGGTACACCCTTATCGCACTCGGGGCAGTTCGAGCCCCTGACCGCCATGCTTGACTTTTACATTTACATCATGCTGGGACAGGAGTTTGATAAGATCGCTAAGCTGGGGGGCGATCCTTTTTATCAGAAAGCCTTCAACGTCGTACAGCAATCAAAATCCAGCGAATTTTTCGCAGACGGCTGGAGAGAACGATCCCTGCATATAAATAATATCATGTCGGAAATACGCTATCCATTGCGGGAATTGGAGTACTACTTCCTGCAATCGAAGCAATGGTACCGCATGGACAACCGCAAAACGGCAAATCAATACCTGCGTGTCATTCTCATCCGGCTGAAGGCTATCGATCCCGAGTTGACGGGATTGGACCGCTTTTATCAACTTCACCACCTGGATATCGCCCGAATGCTGTCCGTACTCGGCATGCGCAAGGAGCTGGATGAACTGATCATTTTAAATCCGGCCAATAAAGTCACCTATGAACAGTTCATCAGTCAAATTTCAGAGTGAACCTCAATATAAGGGAACAATTGACTCTATCAGGTGTTAGATTCAATAAGAAGCGACTTTGAGCTCTTTAAAGATTTTTCATTTTTACCTTGATTTAATCTTTTCCCGGCTATAACTTAGGGGAGAGTTCAATCGGGGGATTGTCATGAAAACATTCATACGTACCAACCTTCTCGCTTTAACGATTGCGCTGATGCTAACAGGTATCGCCGTGTCTCAGGGGATCATCGCGACCTTCAGTGCTCTCGGAGATGGAGACGCCGTCATCCTGGAATGGTCCTCGGGGATCGAAACCGGTCTGGACCAATATCAGGTTGAAAGGAGTTTCGACGGTCTGGAGTTCTTTCCCATTGCAGACATCCCGGGAACCGGCTCCAATTCCACCTATATCTACGAAGATCACGACATCTACAAGAGCAGCACGCGGACCTATTACTACCGGATTCGCGCTGTGATGGAGGATGGCACCTTCAGTTTCAGCTCAGTTCAATCCGTCACCCTCAACATCTCCGGCATACAGCAAACCTGGGGGTCGATCAAAGCCCTGTTCCGTTAAAACCCAAAGAAATCACAAAAGCGGCGATGAGCCGCTTTTTTTGTGCTTGTACGCGAAGTCTTCATACTGCGAGGAATAGACGAGCGGACAAAACTTCGAACCGGGGGAAAAGCGTGTTCAGAGGAACCGAGAGGATAGATTAACTAGGGGAGCAGGAATGCCAGTCCGGCAGGAACGTCTCGCCAAGCGGCAGACTAAATATAAGCACCCCGGAACTATTAGTCAACTGATTAGAAGGGCATTCTTTAACCTGGTACTGGAAAGAATCCGTCTAATTATAGTCAGCAGCTAAGGAGAAACAGATTTGGCGGAGTGATGTCGGAGCCGTATCTACGAGGCGATACTCCTCGTTGAAGAAGTTTTTGATTTCCAACCTTAGTGTCAGCGTCGTGCCGGGATTATGGATGCCGATCTGCTTCGACAAGCCCAGATTCCAAACATTATAGGGTACCAAAGATTTTGTATTCGCCTCATTTGTGTAGCGGGTACTCACCCAATGCGAAGAGAGGTCGACTTCAAGAAACGACAGGTTTTGCCTCAGGACTAGAGTGCCGGTGTGTTCCGGCTTGTAAGGGAGTAATTTGCCATCCGTATTTGTTTCGCCGGAGTAGTTGAGGGCGCGCGTCCAGCGGTAGGAGAGATGGATTTCCCGTGCAAAAGCTCGAGGGCCGGTCGTTAAAGCTACTCCCACCTCGGAACCGTAGGTTTTCGATTTGGAAATGTTCAGCGGCCTCCAGCGATTGTCGAAGTCGAGCCGCCAATAGATCAGATCCCAAACGTCCCGGTCGAAATAGGAGACGGTAAATACAAGCGGATTTATCTCGAGGCGGCCGCTGAGTTCCCGATTCTGACTGCGTTCCGGTTTCAGATTGGGATTACCTGCAGACTGAAGATCTTCAACCCAGAAGAGTGAGTTGAAGGAGGGTAACCTGTAAGCTCCGGTCAACTCTCCCCGGCATGACCAGACCACAGCATCACCTCCCCCCAACTCCACACCCAAGCGCGGATGGACGAACGCTTCATCACCCGTATAGAGATCCGCGCGAACCCCCGAAAATATGCCCGCACGAACAGGCAAATCCAGCGATTCCAGAGGATCGCCCTGCACCTGCAGGAAACCGTATTCGTGTGACCTCTTGGCGTATCCCCCCGTTAATTCCGTTGACCAGAGCCGTTCAAAATCGAATCCCCCACCGAAATGAAGCTCCTCCCAATGAGTCACACTCCTATGCCAATCGAAGCCCAGATTGTACGTCTCTCCTTTTAAGTCCGCGCGGGAATACAGGAGGGGATATTGAGTCCCGTAATCGGTGACGCTGCTCTGCTGATAGCCTTCCAGTTTCAGATGGATTTCCGGCCGGTACCACATGCTACCACCTGCAACATTTAAGGTGAGTTCCCTGCGGCTGTCGTCGGTCGTGGATTCATGCTCCAGAGCCGGCAGGGGGAGATAATCCGGGTTTTGCCGGTGAAGCTCCGTGTGGCGTGCCCCCATGGCTAAAATGCCGGGAGGATCGATTTTAAGCGAAATGTAATCCCTGCGGTATGCAGCATTCGTCCGGGTGAAAGTACTCCCAACGTCCCGGGTGTAGAGATTCAATCCATCGTCCGGAACCACGTGATAACGGTAAGCTCCTGTGGATTCGCGATGTTCGAGAAGAGCGAATGCGGGCCAACCTCCGATGTCTCTTCCAATCGAAAATGCCGCTGACATATCGCCGAATTCGGATAGTCCCGCCTGCACATGATAATGATCCAACCCGGGATCAATCGTCACAATATTGATGGCCCCTCCGATAGCCTGAGCGCCCAAACTCGCCGGCGCTTCAGGATAGACCTCAATCTGCTGTACCTCGAGAAGAGAGATCCGGGAAAGATCAGCGATCCCGTCGGCAACATCATTCAGAGGCTGTCCATCAAGCAGCACCAGCACCTGGTTTGATGCACTCCCGCGGATAGATACCGTCTGAGCTCCACCGGGGGATCCGTCGGATGTGACCGTTGCCAATCCCTCCCTCTCCAACACCTGACCTATGTTCTCGGCATTAGATCCGCGAATCTCACTCCGGTCGATTACCCTGGCGCCGGAGAAACGCCCTTGAGACGGCAACGCTGTAGATTCGACAGATACTTCAGGTAAATTCAGTCTCTTAGGTTTAAGTTGGATGTTAATGGAGATCGGCTCGCCTGCCAGTGGGACGTAAACGCGGCGCTGTTCTGACTGAAATGTGACGTGGGATATGTTCAGGCTATATTGACCGGCCGGGATGAGATAGAAGGTGAATCGCCCCAGATCATCGGAAACCGTGCCATAGGGCGTGTCCATCAGGGAGACGTGACAGTTCAAGACGGGCAGGCCGTTGTCGGCATTCGTAACTACCCCTACGATCGAAAGGGCTTCCTGTGCGAAGGCATAACCTCGCATCAGGACCAGAAGGGCTAGATATAGAGTGATGCTGGCAAAATTGAATCTCATGAACCACCGTATGTACACAGACGGGTCAATTGATGAAGTTCCACGAAAATCCCCAGACCTCCTCCTTGTGCATCATCGGGAAACCGGGGAAAAGCTCGTAATGATGATCGAGGATATTGTTAACGCCCCAGTAGATGTAAAATCCATACAGCCGGGCGCCGATGCGCGCGGACAGGAGGAAATCTTCCTGTTCGCTCTCCCAGCCGCCGCTGACCGGGAAGGAACGCTGATCCCAGTAATCTTCCCATACGCGCAGGCGCAGGTCGAGCTGGTCATTGAAGAGCATCTTGCGGTACTGCACCCAGGCATGGCCGATCGCCTCAGGAAAGAGCCTCTCAGTCCCGTTTAACGGTACATACGATCCCGTTCCACCGATCTCAAGATCTTGCCAGGGGTAAAGCCGAAACCAACCCAGCACTCCAGCCGCCTCCTCTTCAGTTCCGTTGAAGGAGCTCACGGTCCCATCCACGATTTGCCAGCTGATGGGATCCTGCCACTGATAGCAGCGATAGGCGAGGCCGCCGTCGAGAAATCCGGTCTGCGCCTTCAAACCGGCGTCCGCCGTGATTAAAGTTACGTTGGTTAATCCCGGATTGCCATGGACCGGAGCATCGGGATACTGAAATAGAACGGGATCATAGGGCTGATAGTGTATTCCGGTATCGAAATCGGCGGATGTTTCGTACCGTGAGGGCATCCGCTGGTGAAAAGAAGCATCTCCAAAAATGGACAACCACCGGATTGCCGTTGCTTCTGTTCGCACACCGAAGTGACTCGCCGGGTCGAAATCGTCCGAAAGGTCGATTCCGGCAAACGATTCCAATCCAACCCGTTCGTGAGCCCGCCAGGTCAGAGCGGCTTCAGCACCCCCGAAAACAGTTCGAGACCAGTCCTGGGTTTTAAATCGCCAGTCAGCCAGCGCACCCTGCGCTGAAAGGTCAAAAACCAGCAATTCCTGCCCGTATTTGGCACCCAGAATCAAACCGAGTTCCTGCCAGGTATCAGCATCTCCGCTGGCGTATGTTTCCCGCTGCTGAAGACCGTAGCCGTGAATTGTAATATTCCTCCAGTGCAGGACTGCATCTGTCTCATATCTTTTGCGGTTGTGATCAATATCCTGGAAGGGTATCTGGGAGGAAAGATGGTTCTGTGAGACTCCCCACCAGCCCCATAATCGATCCGGATTATCCGTCGTGTCCACCCAGACGATCTCCGCCCGCAGGTTTAATCCGTAAGCTTCGCTGTGAGATAGATAGCCTCCATAGGTGGATACTCGCCCTCCGCCGCTCAGGATAAACTCCGGAGCGATTTTCTCGGAAAGATCGAAATCGACAATCCCCAGACCGTAATAGCCGTCCCGGGATGAAATTCGGCTGGAAGGAGGTACAGGACTCATAGTCCTCAGTTTGACGTCCAATGCCGCACCCGGTGTGCTCGATGCGAAAAGATCGAAATTGAGATCGGATAGCGCTCCTGGGGGGATCCAACCCAGTTCAGGCGCCCCTAATAAGTGATCTTCGATCTTCCTTCCTCTGAAGGCCAGCTCGATAGAATGCATAGGCAGGTTCAGAAAAAGCCCTCGCGACGGCTGTCCGAATCCCCCCCGCTCCAGGGGATAATACCCGGGCATCACCGAGATCCAATCCCCGAAGTCTTCGTGATCCATATCGATCAGTACTTCCTCACTGACGCTGTAAAAAGCCGGAAGCGGCTTCCCGGGAGCTTGGAGGGAATCTCCTAATAGACTATCAGCGTCCGGCAGAACGGCAGCAGCAGCCGATACGATCGTTAGAACAGCTAGAAACAATACGATGACGTGAGCAGCACGTTTCATCAGTTTCTCCAGTGTTTGAAGCGGGCGAGAAAAGCCGGAATGATCAGTGCGAAAATGAGACAGTTAACGGATATATGGAAGGCGGCAAAAGGAATTCCGAAAGCGAGCGATGCCAGGATTTGGTCAAAATTGAATCCGGCAGCGATGGGAAAGGAGAGGTTGGTCAACAGGTCATAGATAGTGGTAAGGGTGATCCCGACTGCGCCAAGAAACAGGTGAACGATCCAACTCCTGCCTGCGAAGAAGCTAAAATTCAGCAGCAGACGCCTCATCATACCACCGGTCCAACCCACCAGAGCCATGGAGACAACCTGTGACACCAACAGCGGCGGTGGCGGAAATCCCATGGGATTGAACACCGAGTAGATAGTTTCGGCGACAATGCCGATGACGAGCCCATACCTTGGCCCCATCCAGACGCCGGATACAAATATCCCCGCCGTGATCATCTCCAGGTTGGGAACCGGCAGGAAAAGATACCCGAGTACGATACAAACGGCCGTTAGAAATGCAGCACGCGTCAATTTCTGGACGGGTTTCATAGGGTACCAAGAAAAAAAGGAGCCGGGTTGGCTCCTAACATAATTCACCCCGGCATTCCGAGGAGATTCAATATTAGCGCCCTCCCGCGAAGGCATTTTGTAGCCGGCCAGGTGTCTGACTTACGCCCTCGAGGGGCGATCACAGTTGCGGGGCAGTGGCGGAATTACACCGCCTTCCCTGAAAATCACCGGGTAAAATTCTGGTATTTCTAACGCGTGGTCTTCTCCTTGATCCTGGCTGCCTTGCCATGCAATTTACTCAGATAGTACAGCTTCGAACGCCGCACCTTCCCCCGGCGCATCGTTTCGATCTTGGCGATACGGGGTGAATGGAGTGGAAAGATGCGTTCCACACCCACACCAGCGGACACTTTCCTGACTGTAAACATTTCATCAATACCCGCACCGCTTCGTTCCAAAACCGTCCCCTGGAACACCTGGATGCGTTCTTTGTCGCCTTCGATAACGCGAACGTGAACTTTAACTGTATCACCGGCTTTAAACTCCGGAATATCAGTATTGAGTTGATCAGAAGTAACCTGGTGAAGCTCCCTCATGATAGACCTTTTCTATGTTTATTTCTCATTTTTTTCGGCTGGTTTCTTCGATGTAACGGCGCCACAGATCCGGACGCCGTTGGCGAGTGACCTCGAGTGCTCTCTCGCGCCGCCAGTCAGCGATCTCCTTGTGATTTCCAGAGAGCAGCACTTTGGGAACTTTCAGCCCCTTAAATTCTTCAGGACGCGTATAAAGCGGTCCTTCCAGCAAACTGGCAGCGATGCTATCCGTCTGCGCTGATTCGATATCTCCGAGAACGCCGGGGATCAGCCTGGTTAATCCTTCCAGCATAATCATCGCGGGCAACTCACCTCCGGAAAGGACATAATCTCCGATTGAGATTTGCCGGTCCACGCGCTCGTCAATCACCCGTTGATCGATTCCCTTGTAACGACCGCAGATAAATATGAACTCCTCTACGGCTAACAAATCCTCCAGCATATCCTGGTTGAGAAGTTCTCCCGACGGGGCAAAACTGATGATAATCGGCTTTGAGCGCCGGTTTGCGGAGAGGTCATCGAGTGCTGCAAAGAGCGGATCCGGTTTGAGCACCATTCCGGCACCACCCCCGAATGGGTAATCATCGACCTGTTGATGTCGGCTCCTCGCCCAAGATCGAAGAGGCCATACGTGCAGATCGAGAAGACCCTTCTGCCGCGCCTGCTTGATCAGGGCATCCCTAACAAATCCGTCAAAAAGTCGAGGGAAAAGTGTAATAACGTCAACGCGCATGTTTATTCATTACCGGCGCTTTGCGGCAAGTCCCTCAACCCATCCATCAGGTGCACGGTCATCCGGCGGTGTTCAAGATCGATATCTAAAACTACCTCGGTAATGGCGGGGATTAACAATTCCCGGCTTCCGCTCCTTACCTGATAAACATCATTCGGTGCCAGTTCGATGACGTCGGTCAAGAAACCGAGTTCTTCGCCTTCATCCGAGACGACTTCCATCCCAATCATATCACGGATACGGTACTCGCCATCGTCGGTCGGCGGAAGCTGATCCTGATGGATGAACAGGGCGCAATCACGGAGGCTTTCAACCGAATCCCTGTTGTCAAAACCAACAAACTTCAAAACAGCGTATTTTGAATTGATCCTGAAGTATTCAACCTTGAATTCAGTACGAACTTCATTCGGACAATCCATGTACAGCGTCGTGTATCGCTCAAGCCCAAATGGAGTGCTGGTCAACGGATAGACCTTCAACTCGCCGCGAATCCCCACCGGCTTGATAACACTGGCGACTTGGATGAATAAGTCTTCCATCCCCATGTGAAGTTTAACGGCTTGAGCCGTCAATAATCTCCAAACTGGCCCGCTGACCCTGACGGGCAGCCACGGCAGTCAGCAGGGTGCGGATCGATCTCGCAGTGCGACCGTCCTTACCCACGACCCGTCCGATATCCGATTCACCTACCTTCAATTTCAACAATAGTCCCTTCTCGTTCTCCTCTTCGGAGACCTGTACCTGATCCGGGTCATCAACCAGGTGTTTGGCAATAAATTCGACAAATTCTCTCATTCGAGACTCCGGTTTACTCCTGAGCTCTTATTTCCACTATAATATTCGCCGATTCCAATTCGGAATTAGCGAAGCCCCTCCCAGGACTTGTGACCGGTGTCGCAGAAGGCGTTACAGTTAACTTTCTGTTGGTTTCTCTTCTTCCGTTGAGTCCGCGCTTTCTGCCGCCTTCTCGTCCGCTTTCGGTTCTTCAGCAGCGGCTTTTTCCGGCTCCTCGGCTGATGTCTCTTTCGCAGATGCTTTCTTCTTTTTCTCTTTCACCTCTTCCGGAGCGGTTTCAACCGCGTCCTTTTTCGCCGCTTCAGGCTTGGTCTCGGCGGGTTTAGGTTCCGCTGCAGGCTCGACAGCCGGTTCCGCGTCAGCCTTGGTTTGTTTTTCCGCCTCTTCTGCCTTGACTTCATCGGGCTCAGTTTCCGCCTTGGCGGTTTCCTCTTCGGCATCCGTTTCAGCAGGAACCGCTTCCGCTGTCGTATCCTCTTTCTCTTCGTCTGTTGCAGCAGTATCCTGAACTTCAGCCGGCTCCTCGGCTGATGTCTCTTTCGCAGATGCTTTCTTCTTTTTCTCTTTTACCTCTTCCGGAGCGGTTTCAACCGCGTCCTTTTTCGCCGCTTCAGGCTTGGTCTCGGCGGGTTTAGGTTCCGCTGCAGGCTCGACAGCCGGTTCCGCTGTCGTATCCTCTTTCTCTTCGTCTGTTGCAGCAGTATCCTGAACTTCAGCCGGCTCCTCGACTTCTTTGGTCTCCGCCTTCTCGGCAGGAACTGCCGCTTCGGCTTCGGCTTTTTCAGCTTTCTCCGCCTTCGCTTTTGCCTGCTTCTCTGCAATCGCAGCGAGTGCGGCATCCTCTTTGGCTTTCAGTCTCGTCTCGGCTTCTAGGCGGAAGCGTGCAACCTGGTCCCAGATTTCCTCTTCCCCGAGACCCCTTTTCTGCAGGTCGAGAGCCATCATAATACCACGCCGGGAAAATAGATTCCTGACCGTGTCTGATGGAATCGCACCATTGGTCAACCACTTCAGCGCTTTTTGGTCATCCACGACAACCTCGGAGGGTCTCGTCAGAGGATTGTAATGGCCGATTCTTTCGATATAGGCGCCATCTCGCTTGTTGCGAGAATCCACGGCAACGATTCGATAGAACGCTTGCTTTTTACGCCCCATGCGCATGAGGCGAAGTTTTACTGCCACGTAATAGGCCTCCAGTAACTCTATTGTCTGACTGAACTTGATTGTATATGAGTGAATTCGATATTAATTGAATGGGAAGGGAACGTTAGGCATACCGCCCCGGCGTCCCTTCATCCCGCCCATGCGCTTCATCATGGTGCGCAGTTGACCAAATTGATTTATGAGCTGGTTTATGTCTTGAACGCGCGTGCCGGACCCGAGCGCGATCCTCTTGCGCCGGCTGCCATTTATGATTTGCGGTTTTTGCCTCTCCTCCTCCGTCATAGAACAGATGATCGCCTCAGTGCGCTTCAGTTCGCTTTCGTCGAGTTTGAGGTTCTTCATCTGTTTCCCCATGCCGGGAATCATTCCCATCAACTCGTCTAAGGGTCCCATCTTTCGAATCTGCCTGAGCTGGTCCAGGAAATCGACGAGCGTGAATTCTTGCTTGGCGATCTTGTCGGCCAGACGCTCGGCGGATTCTTGGTCAACGGTCTCCTGGGCTTTCTCGACCAAGGTAACGATGTCCCCCATCCCCAAGATTCGTGACGCCAGCCGATCTGCGTGAAACTCCTCAAGCGCATCGGGCTTTTCGCCGGTGCCTATAAAGCGTATGGGCTTACCTGTCACAGAACGGATAGAAAGGGCGGCTCCGCCCTTGGCATCGCCATCGAGTTTGGTCAGAACGATGCCCGTAAAATCGAGGCGGCTCTGAAATTCCTGTGCCGCCCTGACCGCATCCTGACCGGCCATGCCATCTGCTACGTAGAGAATCTCCGTAGGTTTGACCTCAGCACGGATACGCTCCAACTCCTGCATCATCTCAGCGTCGATGTGCAGTCGCCCGGCTGTATCCATCAACACCACATCCTGGCTCGAACGCCGAGCTTCGGCGAGAGCTCCACTGCAAATCTCGACCGGATCCTGTACGCCGGGAGACCATACCGGGATGTCCAGTTGAAGGCCCAGTTGCTTGAGTTGATCGATAGCCGCGGGACGATAGATATCCGCCGCTGCCAGCATGGGAGACTTGCCTCTTCGACGCAGATGCAGAGCGAGTTTGGCACACAGCGTAGTTTTACCGGATCCTTGCAGGCCTACGACCATAACAGGTACGGGCGGCAGCACCGATAAATCCAGCTTGCTATCACCCTCTCCCAGCAACAATATCAGCTCATCGTGAATGATTTTTATGACCTGCTGGCCGGGGGTGATGCTCTTGAGGACCTCCTGCCCCAGTGCTTTCTCCTGAACCCCGGAGATAAAATCCTTGGCCACCTGGAAATTAACGTCCGCTTCCAGTAGAATGCGGCGCACCTCCCGCATTGACTGACGGATATTATCCTCGGTTAATTTCCCGTGCCCGCGCAGGCGCTTGAAAAGGCTATCGAATTTCTCTGTTAACTGATCGAACATAGCTTCGGCTTCAGTGGACAGTGCGGCAGATTCAGCTACTCTGCAGGCGTTGCCTCACCACTTCTTGATCTTTTCGATGAGTGAACTGGTTGATAGCCCCTCCAACAACGGCACGCGGTACACTTCCCCACCAGATCCCTTGACCTCATCTGCTCCGACAATCTCATCTTCCCTGTAATCGGCGCCCTTCACGAGAACATCTGGTTTCAGGTACGTGATCAGCTTAATCGGCGTATCTTCTTTGAAGACGGTCACCACGTCTACCTGGCGTAGGCATTGCAATGCCCTTGTGCGCAGGGTCTGGGTAAGCAACGGTCTAGGATCGCCCTTCAGCCGTCTTACTGAGGAATCGGAGTTGATTCCCACGATCAGCCTGTTCCCCCGCTCCCTGGCCTTCATAAGATAATCGAAATGCCCGGGATGTAGTATATCAAAAACCCCATTCGTGAAAACGATCCTGAGATTCTCCCGCCTCCACGACTGACACAACTCGAAGAGTTTAGACCAATCCAGGATAATCTTTCCGAGTACGAGGTCCTGCATGGGAAAACCGTCGAGAAAAGACTCAGTGGCTTCGTTTCAGGCGTGGGCGATATTGGATTCGAACCAATGACCTCTGATATGTGAGACCAGCGCTCTAACCAGCTGAGCTAATCGCCCCAAACACTCTATCGATAACACCCTCAACCGGATAGGACTCTATCCTTTAACGCTACTAACGCTACCTGAATTCTTCAGTTCATCGAAGAGCTGCTCCGCGCCAATCGGCACGACACCGACCTCTCCACACACGATGCCGGCGGCAAAATTGGCCATCGTAGCACTCTCCATAAGTGATCCACCGGCCAGTTTGGCCACCGCGAGCGTGGAAATAACGGTATCACCGGCTCCAGACACATCGTGAATCTTTTTGGCCCGTGTGGGAATGTGCAGCGGAGCTTCACCCGGTGCTGGGAACAGGGCCATTCCCCGCTCTCCCCGCGTGACCATAATGGATTGGCATTTGAGGCGTTCAAACAGCGTTTGAACGGCCTTCAGCAAGTCCTTATCAGACCGGATTAAGATCCCCAACGCCTGCTCTGTCTCCCGCCGGTTGGGTTTGAAGAGGTTCACTTCTTTGTACGAGAAAAAGTTATCGAATTTCGGATCAACCGTTACGAAAATGTCGTTCTCCCGGCACAGTGCGATAATCTCTCCAATTAAGCGCCGCGTCAGGACGCCCTTGTTGTAATCCTGGAGAATGACTCCGTTCACATCACCGAGAATTCCCTTGAAGTAACTGATGAGATGATCCTCCATCTCCGTTGAAAGATTATCCTTCGATTCGACGTCGGCCCTGACGACGTGCTGGTCGTGGGCGATGATGCGGGTCTTAATCGTCGTCGGCCGACTGGGATCGGAAGCGATACCCTCGACGGTGATGCCCAGCGATGTGAATAATTCCCGGATCTGGTTACCCGATAGATCGTCTCCCACAACACCGACGGGGATGGGTACGGCACCGAGATTGATGATATTATTGGCGACGTTCGCCGCACCACCCAACTTCACCGTTTCCGAAGTTACTTCAACGACGGGGACAGGAGCTTCCGGCGAGATGCGCTTGACGTCACCCCACATGTAACTGTCGAGCATCAGATCACCGATCACAACGATGTGACAATCTTTAAATTTGTCAAAGAGCTCTTTTAAACGGGAAGGACTGAATTTGGTCATCGGATTTCATCAAGATTACGCTGGCTAAATATAACAATATTTTCCAACGAAAGCAATAGATATTTTGATCCTATCCAGACGATTTAAGTTAATAATATGCGTGGACTCCAAAGAATTCCTCAGCGTTTGATTCACCTCTGTTAAAAAAATACATTTAAAATGTTAAAGTGCCGCTGAAAGCTGTCGATAAGAATATTAGAGAACATCACGACTAAATGCTAAAGGGGGTACACTATGAAATCTGGTAACTTACCTGAAGAAACCTTGTATTCAATCGCCCAGGTCAACGCCCTCACGGGAGTAGCAAAGCCGACCATCCGATTTTGGGAGAAGGAATTCAAGGATTTCTTGAATCCAATTCGAACCGAAGGTAACCAGAGGCGTTACGATCGAGCCAATATCGACATGATCGAGCGCATCAACCACCTGGTACGGGTGGAAGGGTATACCTTGGAAGGCGCCAGGAAAAAATTGGACTCGGAAATCTCGCACGTATCGAAGCCCCAGGAAGAGGACGATGACAAGCTGGCGAAACTGGCGGATACCATGTCAGATTATCTGCTTAAAAAACTGCTGGAAAAAACCGCAGTTTAGAAAAGGAATTCGTTACTCAATTCAATAAAGGGGGTAAACCGAGATGAGTACAAGAATCAATCACAATATCCTTTCGCTTTCGGCACAGCATAATCTCTGGAAGACCCAGAACGATCTGGATCAAGCGGTACGGCGCCTGTCGTCGGGCTTAAGGATAAACCACGCGTGGGACGATCCCGCTGGTTTGGCGATTTCGGAAAGATTCCGAGCCCAAATCTCCTCCATGGAAGAGGCAGAACGAAACGCAAACTCCGACATCAGCATGATGCAGACGGCGGAAGGCGGATTGTCGGTCCTAGATGATAATCTGATCCGCATGAGGGCCCTCGCGATCCAATCATCCAACGGTGCATTGAGTGTCTCGGACCGGCAAGCGCTCGATTTGGAATTTCAGCAATTGCTCTCGGAAGTTGACCGTATCTCACAGGTCACCAATTACAACGGCATGAACCTGCTCGATGGTACGTTTTCGAGTACCGGGATCAAATTCCATATCGGCACCTTCAATGTCCAGAACGAGGACTATTACTACGTCAGCTTTAACAGCATGACGGCCGCCGATCTGGGCGTTGCAGGGCTGGATATCGCCACGACGTTGTCCGCTCAGCAGTCCATCAACTTCATTGATACTGCCATCGATTCCAAGGATACCGAAAGAACCCGGGTCGGGGCGTACGTTGAGCGTCTTCAGGGCACCATTTCGCAACTCCTGACAGCCCGCGAAAATGCGGTGTCTTCCGAATCCGTCATCCGGGACGCCGATATAGCCGCCGAAATGTCCAACTTCGTCCGGTCACAAATCCTGATGCAAACCGGTGTATCCATGCTCGCCCAGGCTAATATGATCCCGCAGATGGTCGCCAGCCTGGTGGGTTAAACTGAGAAAGAACGCGATTAAAAAAGTCCGGCGTGAGCCGGACTTTTTTTCTTTCGGCTCACTTATTCCACAGGCGGGATGCAGTCATCGATCGGACAGAATTCCACGCAACGGGGTTCATCGTAGTGACCTTCGCAATCTACGCAGACTTCCGTGTCAATGACGTAAATCTCATCACCTTCCGTTATTGCACTGACCGGGCATTCCGGTTCGCATGCGCCGCAGTTGATGCATTCTTCGTTGATATACCGTGGCATGTGCTCCTCCTTTAGGTCGGCAAGAGGCTTTACGCCTCAAGTAGTTTTATCGAAACAGAGATCAGACCTCCATGATCTCTTCTTCCTTATTTCGTAGTAAGCTATCTATCTGTTCGATATTCTTATCGGTCAGCTCCTGATTCTGATTTTGAATCTTCTTCTGTTCATCCTCAGAGAGATTGCCCTCTTTTTCCTCTCGCTTGAGCTGATCATTGACGTCCCGACGAATATTCCGGATGGCGATGCGGGCATCCTCGGCATACTTGCGCACGACTTTGACCAACTCCTTGCGCCGCTCTTCCGTCAACATCGGAATGGCCAGGCGAATAAAGGATCCGTCGTTTATAGGAGTTAAGCCGAGGTCACTCTTTTGAATCTCTTTCTCGATCACTCCGATCATGTTCTTTTCCCAGGGCTGAATGACGATCAGCCGGGGTTCCGGAGTAGAGAGACTGGCAACCTGATTGAGGGGTACTTGGGATCCATAATAGTCAACGCGGATCCCGTCCAGCAGCGACGTCGAGGCTTTTCCCGTACGAATTTTCACCAGTTCATGGCGAAAATTTTCAACCGACTTTTGCATCCGGATTTCAGCGTCTTTCAAGCTTGGGTGATCCATGTTTACCTCACGACGAGAGTTCCAACGTCTTCACCTTGAAGTATCCTCTTCAAGTTTCCCGGCACCATGATATTAAAGACTCGAATCGGGATTTCGTTATCCATGCACAGCGCCACGGAGGTCGCGTCCATGACCTTCAATTCCTTCTGAATTACTTCCGTGTACGTCAGGGTTTCATAACGAACGGCTTTGGGGTTCTTCTCCGGATCACTATCGTAGACGCCGTCTACGCGTGTGCCCTTGAGGATAAAATCAGCATGAATTTCAAGAGCTCTCAGGGTGGCGGCGGTATCGCTGGTAAAATACGGGTTGCCCGTTCCCGCGGCAAAGATGACCACCCGGCCTTTCTCCAGATGTCGAATAGCGCGACGCCGGATGAACGGCTCGGCCA
>JALGZU010000008.1 GCA_025774735.1 candidate division LCP-89 bacterium
CTGCCATGAGAAGTCTTCCTGTTATCACCGCAGTTGCGCTTTTGGTTTTCGCGCTGCCCACCTCCAATGTCCTCTTTGCCCAGCTTTACCAGGCCAGCTGGATTCCCTATGATTGGATTGAAATCAGCGAAGTTGGTCTTAATTCTGGAATCATTCAGGATGATCAAATCGTCGGACCCTTCGCTATGGGTGAATATTTCCCATTTTACGGTGATCAATATTATGCGCTGCGGATCGACTCGAATGGGTACCTCATTTTCGACGATCAACCAGGTCCGCCCGGTCCTTCTCCCATCCCTGATCCAGCGGGACCGAATTGCGCGGTTTATCCGCTGTGGCTCGACCTGTATCCACCCGGAGGGGGATCGGTTTATTATTACCATGATACGATCAATGAGAGCTTCATCGTGGAATGGGAAAATGTGATGAGCTACGAGTGGCCTCAGACACCGCAGAAGTTCGAAGTGATCCTCTACTTTTATAGCGGACAGATCGATCTCGTGTACCATACCCTCCAGCCTCCCTGCGTCAACGCCAGCACGGTCGGGATTGAAAACCAGCACGGCACGCAAGCCCTGCAGTGCACCTACATGGATCGCACCGGCTGATTCCCCGGTGGAAATCACCCTGGAAGAAAATCCCTTCGCCTGGTATCCCATAGAATTTTGGATCACATTGCAGAATGTGACCGACAGCACGGTTGTCTGCGACGTCTGGAACATGGTCCAGTTGCCTAATGGGTCATGGTATGGTCCAACGATGGGACCTGCGAATCTTATCCTGCCGGACGGCTTCAGCGGTACACGTTTAATGTATCAACCCGTTCCAGGCGCCGCTCCATGTGGGACCTACTGGTACGAGGGCAGAGTGGGAATTTACCCCGACACTATATGGGATACGTCAGGTTTCGAGTTCGAGAAACTAAGTCTTGGAGACGACCAATGGGAACTGGGTGATTGGCTCTGCACAGGAGAACTTTTTCCCGGTGAAAGTGTGGAAGACACTGATTTATCATCCAGTTTCATCCTTCACGGTACCTTCCCCAATCCCTTTAATTCAGCGACCACCGTCCGCTTTGATCTGCCCGAAGCTTCCCTTGTAAGCCTTATTGTTTACGATACCCGGGGGCGTTTGGTAGCCAATCTGGCGGACGGCTGGCGGGAGGTGGGTTCTCACGAACTGCTCTTCGACGGCTCCGATCTGCCTTCGGGGATCTACCTCTACCGTTTCACCACCGGAGACCAAATAGCCATTGGAAAAATGTTATTACTAAAATAGCTGTGAGCTGGTAACCATTGCGGCAGAGGCCCGGGCCCTGCCGCTTTTTTAATCCCCTCCATTTCCCCCTTGCACCCTTGCTCGAATCGGTAAATCTCGCAGCTTTTAAACGCATTAAATAAAAAAAGGCACGCCGTTACTGACGTGCCTTCTCTTCGTTCTATAAGTGCTTATTTCAGGTAGAGCATTTTAACGGTGTTCTGCTGAGTTCCGTCGCTGAGACGGGCGAAGTAGAGGCCGGCTGACAGGTTCGCCGGTTGCCACGTTAGATTGTGCGCGCCGGCAGTTTGGGTTCCTTCGTACAGTACCGACACTTCCCGACCCATTAAATCGTAGATTTTCAGCGATATGGTTCCCGGCTTTTCGATCTGGTAGCTTATCACGGTTTCCGGGTTGAAGGGATTGGGGTAATTTGACGCTAAGCGGAAGATACCGGGCTGACTTTGTGCCTCGGTCGGTTCCACTCCGGTGAAGCTGGGAAACTGCAGCGTGTGCACGTTGGTATCAGTAAAGTGACTCGTGCCACCCGAATTGTCGAATTCGGCGACGGTGAAATTGACCGTGCCGCCTGAAACCGGGATGAAATCATCGTCCGCGTTGGCCATGATAGGCCGGATGAATTCAACCGTCCAGGTTCCGGTATCGTATTTTCCCGCGGACATGACGTCGGCTCGGCTGCCGGCCGGCGTACGTAAAATATACCCGGCGATGTGGTGGCTCGTGATCCAGTGCGCCAGCGGATCGAAGGCTATCTTCACCGCCGAATTTGCTGTCATTACTCCGAATGGATCGTAGACCACCGCACCATCAATGCAGGTTGATCCACGTCGATGTTGTCCGAGTAGGTGCTCGTTCCTGCGTCACCATGTCGGCCGGTGGGATCGGCGTACGTATCGTCAACGTATCCGAGAGGATTGCCCCGGTGTGACTTCCAGTGCCATAAATCGACTTTGCCGTAATTTGTAGACATATCGGGTGGATGGCACATGGTAACGCAGCTGGCGCCGTCGGGATCGTTCAATCCCATATCCCAGAAGATTCCCAATCGATCTTCGTTTCCCGACTGTGACCAGGTAATCCCATCATTACTCCAGATTTTCTTGTCTATGCTCTCGGTGGCGGAGGCATCGTCCCAGGTTGCCAACAGATAGAAGTTACTTCCGTCAACCATCGCCTTCAGAGTGACGTCTGTGGAGGTTGTGATGGATTCTGCAGGCCATTCTCCGGGATCTACTACTCCATCTAAAGTCGCTGTCCCCGATCCGACGTTCAAGGTGGCGGCTTTGGATATTCCCATAATGCCCGCGATGACCAGCATAGTGAGCAACATCTTCGGTACTGAATCTCTCATTTTTACTTCCTTCCTTGCTTCTTATTGACTGGCTGTTATTTTCTATAAGTTATGACTTCCTATCTTTGGCCTTGTTGATACAAATGCTATCATTCAAGCTTTCAAATAGACGTACATCAATCTTACCCAATGTCTAATTATTATAATTTTTCTTTTTAAATATATACAAAACCCGAGCCAGAAAGACTGGGAAATAGTAATTAATTGATCTTATTGATTTACAATAGCTTAAATTAATCAGGCGGAGAGTGGATACTCTGATAAACGGGTATTATGCCCTTCATCGGACATTATGCCCGTTCCCAGAATGCCCTATCGGAGGGAATGGGATACTTTAATATCGAGGCGAAGTTCTAATTTTCTAACTCTCCCTTGAGTGACATAGGTGGTCTCAGAGTCATGAAGACATGAAAAGACCTCCTTGTTGCGGACAGCAAGCAGCCCAAACAGTTAATGGTAAGGCATACCGAGGCCAAATTCAAGTTTAGTTAGTTCTTGCTCTGAGGCTAAATCAATTGGTAATGTTTCCCCATGGTCCGGGTGTTTCCGCAGGGCGCTTTAGCTTTTTATGACTTTCCAACTTTCCCCTTGCATCATTTGCCCGAATTCATTATCTTTTTCGATCATGCAGCGCCAGGCTACACGTTACCTGGAGATCATCACCGGCATCTTCGTCGCCGTGGTGATCATCTCCAACATCGCTTCGACCAAGATCCTGCTCCTGGGTCCCTTCACCTTCGACGGCGGCACGCTGCTGTTTCCCGTCTCCTATATCTTCGGCGACATCCTGACTGAGGTTTACGGTTACAAAGCCTCCCGGCGCGTTATCTGGACCGGTTTCCTCTCCTGCCTGGTGATGTCATTGGTCTTGTGGATCGTGGGCAAGCTGCCCGCCGCCGCCGATTGGCCGCATCAGGAAGCCTATCAGAATATCCTCATGGTCACTCCCCGCATCGCCATTGCTTCGATGATTGCCTACGCCGCCGGCGAGTTCTCCAATTCCTACACCCTGGCGAAGATGAAAATCTGGATGCAGGGCCGTCACCTCTGGATGCGCACCATCGGCTCGACGCTGATAGGCGAGGGAGTGGACACGGTTCTCTTTTGCGTTATCGCTTTCGCCGGCTGGCTGCCGACCAGCCTCCTGGGCGCCATCATCGTATCGAATTATATCTTCAAAGTCGGAATAGAAGTCATCGCAACGCCCGCCACGTACAGAATCGTCGCATTTCTGAAGCGGCGGGAAGGCATCGACGTATACGACGTCGGCACGAAGTTCAATCCTTTCTCCTTGGAAGTCTAAACGGGAGACTTTATGGCGAAGAATCTGCTACCGCGCGAGAACTGGGGATCGAGAATCGGCGTCATTCTGGCCGTATCAGGCAGCGCCGTCGGCCTGGGAAATTTCCTGCGCTTCCCCGTTCAGGCTGCCTCAAACGGCGGCGGCGCTTTCATGATTCCCTATTTCCTGGCGTTTCTCCTGCTGGGCATCCCTGTTGCCTGGGTGGAATGGACCATCGGGCGCTACGGAGGCCGCCATGGACACGGCACGGCGCCGGGCATCTTCCATCTGTTGTCCGGCCGAAAGCGCTGGGCGAAATACCTGGGGGTCACCGCCCTTCTAGGTCCGATGTGCATTTTTTTCTACTATTGTTACATTGAGGGTTGGACGCTGGCTTATGCCTTCTTTTCGCTTACGGGAGAATATCAGGGGGTCTCAGCCCCTGAGCAAATGCAGGCTTTCCTGTCGGGATTCCAGGGAGTGGAGACCAATCGCTGGTTCAACGGACCTTGGACGGCCTACTCAGCCTTTGCCGTGGTCTTCGTAATCAACTTCTACTTCATCTACCGCGGCGTGACCCGTGGGATCGAACAGCTCAATAAAGTTGCGCTTCCCCTCATGCTGCTGATAGGTCTGGTGCTGCTGGGGCGAGTAGTAACGCTGGGCGTCCCCTTTGCGGACAAGCCCGATCAGAATTTCTTCAACGGGCTCGGTTTTATGTGGAATCCGGATTTCGCCGCCCTGAAGGATCCTTCGGTCTGGCTGGCCGCCGCCGGCCAGATGTTCTTCACACTTTCGGTCGGCATGGGATCCATCATGGCTTACGCCAGCTATCTGCGGGCGCAAGACGATGTGACGCTATCCTCACTGACGGCAAACTCTACGAATGAGTTCTTCGAAGTCGTCCTGGCCGGGACCATCGTCATCCCGGCGACCTTCATCTTCTTCGGCGCCATGGGCACGCAGCAAGTCGCACAGGGTGGTTCCTTCAATCTCGGCTTCATCACCATGCCGTTGATTTTCAACCAGATGCAGGGGGGAGCCTTCGTCGGATTCCTCTGGTTCTTCCTACTCTTCATAGCGGGCATTACATCTTCAGTATCATTGATTCAGCCCATGATCACCTTCCTCGAAGACGAGTTGAAGTGGTCCCGTCAGCAATCGGTAGTGGCGATCGGTGTGGTCGGTTTTGCGGTCACCAACTTTATCATCTTCACCCTGGCGGGTGGGAGCCTGGATGAACTCGATTTCTGGGCCGGGACTCTCTTCCCGGTGCTCAATGCTCTGGTGGTGGTGGTGATGTTCGCATGGGTATTTGGGTTGCGCAAGGGATTCCGAGAATTTGACCTCGGAGCAGATTTGAAAGTCCCGCGCATCTTTAAGCTGATCTTCCTGGTAATCACGCCGCTGTCACTACTGGCGATCCTGGTCACCTGGTTTATCCAGATGGGACTGCCCGTTCTGACGCTTGAAAATGTCGCCCCCGAGAACCGCTTAACAGTCTGGATTACCCGTCTCATTATCGTTGGAGTAGCCGTTACCATCGTTGCCCTCATTGTCATCGCGCGGCGAAGAGGACGATTTGTCAAACAGGAGGAGACGCGATGAATATCACTGGCTGGATTATGATAGGGATCAGTTGGATCGTCATCTTTTCCCTGGTGATCTTCTGTTACGGCCGGATCTTCAAGGCCCGAAAGACGCACATGCGTGCCCCACTCGAAATCGACACCGAAGAGAATTGAACAGTTTCTAAAAAAGCCCTTGATTTTCAGCTAAAAATTGGTTAAATTTAGGCTGAAGTCAAGTTAAACACAGAGGATTTAAATCATGAAGCGCGTCATCGTTTGTTTGATGCTTGTTCCGCTTACTCTGGCTTTCGTGTCGAGCTGTAAAAAGGGCCCGTCGCCGGAGGACATTTTCAGCCAGGCCAAGAGTCTCCAGGAAGAGCAAAAATACGCTGAGGCTGTTGCCAAATATGAAGAGCTGGTGACTCTGCACCCCAAGGATAAACTGGCGGCGCAGTCCCAGTTCATGGTCGGATTCATCTGCGCCAATGAATTAGATGAGTTGGAGAAAGCGGCGGAAGCTTACAAGGCATTTTTGGAGAATTACGCCGCCACGTCCGACAGCGGTATGGTTGCATCTGCCCAGTGGGAGCTGGATAACCTTGGCAAAGATATCAATGAGATAGAGGATCTTTCTGTCATTACCAAGGGCGGTGATGAGTCGGAGGCTTCAGAGAGCGGCGAGTAGAACTTATCTGCCCGCCTGCACGACTCAGTAAATTTGCCGCTTGACGTAACCGGATTCACGACCGAGTCTCCGACGCCGGATCAGAAGATTCGGCGTTTTATATTTGTATGTAACATCACAATTAGCCGCGGGTCAGCCGTTTTGGCTGAGCCGTCAGTCCGCCATGGAAACAGCGCTGAAGCCGATTCAAAACCCAATCCCACTGGAGCGCCAGCTTACCCGACAGAAAATTCGGAATCGGCTCACCAGAATCCGGGATGCTCTTCCTTTACTACAGAAATATCTGGATCCCTGCCGGCTCTGCCCGCGTCGCTGCGGTGTCAGGCGGATGCAGGAGGAGTACGGCGAATGCGGCCTGGGAGTGAGTCTGCGCGTCGCTTCAGTTACCCGCCACTTTGGCGAAGAACCTCCTGTTTCTGGCGACGACGGCGCCATAAACGTCTTCTTCTCCGGCTGTAACCTGCACTGCAGCCACTGCCAGAACTGGCCGATTTCTCAGCAGGGGGTTGGCGAGGATATCAAGCCTTCAGCTCTCGCTTCCCGAACCCTGAAGAAATGGTATCGAGGCGGTCAGACGCTGGGGTGGGTTACGCCGACAGCTCAGATTGCCGGAGCTCTGGAAGCCTATGCTATCTGCCTCGAAGCCGGTTTCGATCTGCCGTTGGTTCACAATAACGGGGGGTATGAAGAACCCGAGGTAATCGCACGGCTCGCCGGCATCGTCGATATCTGGCTGCCCGATGTTAAAACCCTCGATTCTGTCCGTGCTGAAAGCCTGCAGAGTGCCGCAGACTACGCGGAGCGTAACTCTGCGGCACTTGAAGCGATGGTCAAGCAGGTCAGGGACGGAGATGCTAGGGCGGTGATCGTGCGTCACCTGGTTGTACCGGGTGGCTGCGAAGACAGTATGAAAATCCTCCAGACTTTATGGCATAAATATAAGCATGAAATTCACCTGAGTCTCATGGGACAGTATTTCCCAACATTTCACACAATCGATCATTACGACCTGGGTCGCAGGGTGAGCGAAGCAGAATACTTTAGTGTGGTTGAACAAGCGCAGAAACTCGGCTTCAAAAAAGGATGGGTGCAGGAGTATGACACAGAAACCGGTATTCCACTACACTGCCTACAGTAGTCCCCTGGGACAGCTCTACCTACTGGCTGAGGGTAACAATCTGCTGGCTGTAGGTATGGGAGAAAGTCTTGAGGCTTTCAAGAAGCGCTCGTTGCGGCGAGCTCCGGGGATCTGGGAAAAAATCAATCCGGACCGCAGTCCGGTCCTGACACGGGCGGTGAATGCCCTAGATGCCTTTTTTAAGGACAACAGGCCCCTGAATCTGGACGGTCCGTTCGAAACCGGTGGGACTCCCTTCCAGCGGAAAGTTTGGAAGCAACTCTGGAATATTCCCAGCGGGGAGACGCTGACTTACGGTCAGGTGGCGGAGGAAATCGGATCCCCGAGAGCAGCCCGCGCAGTGGGTTCGGCATGTGGAGCAAATCCCATTCCCCTGTTCATTCCCTGTCATCGAGTGGTCGGTTCTAATGGGAACCTGTGCGGCTTCGGCGGCGGTGGGATAGAAGTGAAAAAGTGGCTGTTAGATTATGAGCAGCGGCTATAGTCGAGAACTTTTGGTAGAAAGCCGAAATATCACTTGACTTTTGCGCTATAAACTGGTATTTTTTAGATCCCGTGAAAATTTTAACATAGTGCTGTTGTGGGGATTCCAATAGACCGCGCTATGTGACAGTTAAATCCCGAAAAACAAAACTAACTCATCAAATTTACCACCGGTGGATCTCGTCGCCGGATGGCATATTCTTCAGAAGGAGTGCACTCATGGCATCGTTAAAACAAAGAATGGCGGAAATTATCCCCGGTATGCGGGAAGATATCCGCTCATTTCTCAAAGAACACGGAGATAAGACCGTCAGCGAGGTGACTCTCACCCAGGCATACGGCGGAATGCGCGGCGTCAAGGCTATGGTCTGTGATACTTCGGAAGTCCCTCCGGAAAAAGGGCTGCTGGTCCGCGATATTCCCATCGGCGAGTTGACTGATCGTCTGCCCGAGGAGATCTTCTATCTGCTATGCGTCGGCAAGCTTCCCCCCAAGGAAGATCTTGAAGATCTGAAAGCAGAATATCGCAAGCGCGGCACCGTCCCACAGTACGTTTGGGACGTTCTCAAAGCCATGCCGAATGATTCCCATCCCATGGCTATGTTCGACACCGGCATCCTGGTAATGCAGCGGGAGTCCGAATTCGTCAAGGCCTACAATTCCGGCGTGAAGAAGACCGAATACTGGGAATCCACGCTCGAAGATTCATTGAATCTTCTGGCGAAACTTCCGGCGCTCGCTGCTGGCGTTTACCGCATCCGGTTCAACAAGGGTGATCTCATCGATCCCGATCCGAACCTGGATTGGGGTGGCAACTATGTCCACATGTTGGGCATCGATGATCCCACGGGCGATTTCAAAGCCCTCATGCGCCTCTATCTGACGCTGCATTGCGATCACGAGGGCGGCAATGTCTCTGCCCATACGACCCATTGCATCGGCTCGGCGCTTTCCGACGCCTACTACGCCGTCTCCGGCGGTTTGAACGGTCTGGCAGGGCCCCTGCACGGTCTGGCCAACCAGGAATGCCTGGGCTGGGTTCTCGAAACCATGGAGAAGTTCGGCGGCAAGCCGACGGACGAGCAGTTGACTCAGTTCGCCTGGGATACTCTGAATTCAGGCAAGGTCATTCCGGGTTACGGGCATGCCGTGCTGCGAGTTACCGACCCTCGCTTCACCGCCTTCCGCGAATTCGGTCTCAAGCACTGTCCGGACGATCCCACCTTCGCGACTGTCAGCAAGGTTTATGACATCGTCCCCGGCGTCCTGAAGGAACACGGCAAGGCCAAGAATCCCTGGCCCAACGTGGATGCCGGTTCGGGTTCGCTGCTGTATAACTACGGCATGAAAGAGTTCCCATATTACACCGTGCTCTTCGCCGTTTCCCGCGCCATGGGCATGTGTTCGCAACTAATCGTCAGCCGCGCCTGGGGCGAAGCCATCGAGAGACCCAAATCGTTAAGCACGCCCAAGTTCAAGGCGATGCTGGGCGTCTGATACCTACAACAAAGCAAGCAACAAGAAGCCGGGATGGATTTCGGTCCATTCCGGCTTTTATGTTTTATAACCCAAGTGTAAGAGCGTCATTACAGGGGCTGCGACATTTCTAACAGGTCGGAAAGTTTATGTGAGCTTAATCAAACTGCGATCCATCCTCCAACCGGAACCGTGTCCTCATTCGATAGGGTCTTGAAGATTGGCGCCGTGGCTTCGCTGGGCAGCTTAGCCCACAGGAATGTCCCCGTCTCTGCTATATAGCAGTAGATGAAGTAATGACCGTTCGACTCAATCTGTTGTGTTTCGTAATCACGATTCTGGAAATCTTTGATGACTAAAGGTAGATTAACAGTTTCTTGAACCTGCATGCCTTCTTCTTTATACGAGGGGAACCAGCTTATTTTACAAGCACAACCTTCTGTATCTGAACGAAATCTGCGGCTGAAATGCGTGCCAGATAAACTCCCGAACTGAGTCCATTGCGATTGAAGCTAATGCTGTGCAGACCTGCACTGAGGAAATCGTTCAGCAATGTGCTGACTTTTCTGCCTTGAACGTTGTAAATTTCCAGTTTCACCTGAGCTGGATGAGGCAGCTCGAATTGAACGGTTTGTGGATTAAATGGATTTTGGAAGGGAGGCGATGATGAGAAGGTTGTCGGCATTTCTGTGTATCGGCGTTTTTCTAAATTTAAGGCATTCGAATGATCAAGGACAACGAAGTAGTCGTCCGCGGCCATATAGGAATACTGACCTGAGACGGCCAGCCCGTATGAATCATCGTCCAGGCGGTAATATCCGGTCTCGAACATATTTGAGGGAACGCGTACATCAACGACACTGAGTCCATGATACCCACCAGCCACATAAACGTAATGGCCGCTTGCTTTAATATCGCATCCCGTTCCTGGTACGTCAAAATATCCGATTTCTGATGGATTATAGGGATTGGAAACGTCAACTGCATACATCCCTTCGTAGCAAATCGTGATGTAAGCGATATCCCCTGAAACTGCAACGTCCCGAATTTCATCATTGTAGAAGGTGCCGAGCACATAAGGATTAGCTGGATTTTCAACGTTGAGGATCATCAATCCCTCATTGTCCACTGCTGTATAAGCATATTCATCGATAACTTCCGCATGGAGGGTGTAACCCGGCAGGGGCGTTTGACTTGTCACAACAGGATTGTTAACATCTGTAATGTCGACAATCAAAAGGCCTTCCCACACACAACCAATATAGGCGTAATTATCGACAATTTCGATCTCATCCATATAATTGGTAAAATTGCTTTCGCTAACCACAAAAGGTTCATAAGGATTTGAAATATCGATGATATAAAAGACTCCTCCGGCACCAGTCACGAAGCAATAATTGCCTTCTACATATATACCCTTGGCTTGATCAGAAAGGAGACAATTTGAGATGAAAGTGGCATTGTGTGGTGAACTTACATCAAAAATGCAGAGTCCCATATTGATGTTTGTGACATAAGCGTAATTTCCTGCTACTGTAACTCCCCAGTGTTTCCCGTACCGACTGAAGTTACCAACGGTAGTAATATTCGAGGGATCTGCAACATCCAGTATCATCAATCCTTGCTCGTAACTCCCGACGAATGCTAAACCATTTTCAACGGAGATACCGAATGGGCTCGTGACGGCTGAGCTCGTTCCTATCAATGTCGGATTGACGGGATCTGATATATCCAATATTGATAATTGGTTCTCAAACCAGCCTTTTGTGAAATATAAGTTGTTCTCATCAATATAAAGATCGTGTGTATCGTAGTAGGTTATATGATTACTTAGTTCTTCAATCTGGAAAGGATTGGAGATATCATAAATGAAAATGCCGTAAAAATTAGTGGCAATGCACAGAAGGCTATCGGAAATCTCTGCGCTTATACCGAGATATCCTGTAGATAGAGTATCTATCATAAATGGATTAAGGGCGTCCGAAATATCAATGGTATACAACCGACCGCAATACCCGCAGCCACATTCGGCAAAAGTCAGGTATGCATAATTATCCGACAGCACAATGGCATCAGCGCCGTACTGGCCATAGCCTGTAAAAATACTCGCAGTTTCTATGGGATTGGCGGGATCCGAGGTGTCGATTATCCTGAAACCTTCCAGTCCATCGGCAAGGTAAACGTAATCATCCCTCACTTCTAGACCATATGTGTAGCCGGGGGTGTCATAGAATCCCAGTTCAATTGGATTGGTTGGATCAGAGACATCAATGATTCTCAGTCCACCACCACCATCTGCGAGGTAGGCGAGATCACCGGATATTACAATCTCTTCTACCGCACCAGGAGTGTTAAAGGATCCGGCTTCTGCTGGATATTGAGGATTTGAGATATTAAAGATGTGCAAACCCTCACTACCAGCCGATGTATACATATAATCACCGGAGACGGCATTTTCATAAAGACAATCCCAGAAAACGACTTCGCTGGTCATGATGACGTTCAGGCTGTCCTGGGAGTTGGCGATATCAGCAGCCATCGTGAATATGCTGATTACAAGACCAATATGATACAAATTTTTCATAACACTGGCCCAATAATTTGAACGTGTTCAACGAAGTTGTTCCCGTCGCGTATTGAACAAGCAAACCACAATATATGATATTTTTCTTAAAAAGTCAAGTCAAAATCATAACAATGATAAAATTTATAAAGGAGATTTGGTGTTATTGTTTCCGGAAAAAAAAACAGGAACCCAAAACCGTTTGAGTCCCTGTTTTCTTATGTATGTGAAGTCGAGCTTTCAACTCGACAATAGGCTGTTATATCTGCACGAAATAGACCACTTTCATCTTGATTTTCCGGTCGTTCACCGTATTCCAGCCCAACAGCTCGCTGCGGTCGTCGTCATAGACTAAGTAAAAGTAGCTTTCCGGAGCAAAGTTGTATCCGAGTAGTGCGTTGGTATAGTAGGAGGCATCTTCGTGAACGTACTGAACGTTCAGGCGGGTGAATATCTTCAGGGAGAGCGTCCATTCCATTTTAAAGCGGCTGACGATGAAGTCTGTGGCGGCCCCGTCTTCGATATCGGAAACGTTTTCGACGTGGTCCAGTTCATTGTTATAATTCAAAGTTAGATTATCCTTCGGCCGCCACTGTACACCTCCCCAGACCTCACGTTCGTATCCGTCCCGGAAATCTCCCTGGCTGTGGCCGACGTTAAAGGCGAGCTGCTTGGAATAATCCGTTTCGAACCAGATCCAGTAATCCCATCCGGCGTAGTTCTCCATGTTGAAATTACCGAAATTGTCACTGAATTCGTAAGGTTCATCTTCGTCCTCGTCCACGTAGTTCCGCCGCCAGACGTCACTGCCGCTCAAGCCGAATCCCCAATACCAGTAGTTCATCATCTGGAAGGAATTGTTATAATTCCACCACTTTTCGCCGAATTGACCGTCGATCTGCCATTCCAATCCGGCGTTGACGTTGTTGTAAACTTTCCGGATACCCAGCTTCTCCGGCCGGGGAGCCCACTGCAGCCAGGAGCCGATGCGGTGAAAGTCCGTATAACTGATGAAACCGGCGTCGTTCGCTCTGAAGTTTGCCCCTGTCCCTTCCGCCCAGAATGATCCGGAATATTTGTCCGTGAGGTAATGGCCGCCCAGGTCATAGGCAAGATTGTCGGTCAGTAGATCCGGTTTGAAGCTTTGTGCGACCTGCATATCGATACCCCAGGGCTCGCCCCAGCGGAACGTCGCATCTGCGCTCCAGACCCGAGCGTAATCCCCACCCGGTCCCTCTTTATCCGTCAGAAGAACACCCACCGCACTACGATCAAAGATGTCTCGTCTCAATCTCATCACTACGAAATCTTCGATTTCATCGTCCTCATTGAGGTTGCGCGCCGCGATGGCGGCGACCTGAAAGTCGGCGATTTTGCCCGTTAATTTCGTTCCAGCCTGGGGATTGGTAATGCGGCGGCTGTAGAAGAGATCCATGCGGATATCGAAAAGGGACGCACCCTCCATGAAGAACGGCCGCTTTTCCGATAGGTAAACGGGATAGTCTGAAAGATTGATGACTTCGTTGTCCGCCTCGATCTGGGCGAAATCTGGATTGATCGTGGCGTCCAGCGTCAGGTTGGTGGCCAGGCGGTATTTTACATCGATGCCAAGATTATCCCAGTCGTTCTGGCCTTGGAGTGGCACGGGGCCCTCTTCTTCGAAATTGGCCACTGCGTAGGGACGCATCTCCAAACCTCGTCCCGGCGTGATGTTTGATAATCCTTCTAAATGTCCGAAATCGCTGACCCGTTCTCTATTATCGCGAGTGACCGTCTGCCAGTAAGTCCATTCCTTGTTGCGTTCGATGTTGCGGAAAGCATTGAATCCCCAGGTCTGCTCGTCTTCGCTGGGATTGAATCTCAGTGTGGAGAAGGGGATGCGAAATTCCGCCACCCAGCCTGAATCATCGATGGCTGACGCCGCTAACCAGTAACCGTCCCATTCGTCTTCTTCTTCGTAATCATCGTAAAATGTGCCGTCCATCATCACACCGTAAGGATTCGTTCCGAAATAGAAGGCATTGCGATGATCGTGGTAGGTATCCACCCAGAAGACGACCCGGTCGGAGGCCCAGAGTCGGTCTCGTTTGGTTAACTTACTTTCGATCAGAGTGGGATTTTCTTCATAACAGCGGAAGGCAACGTACAGGTCGGTTTCTGAATGCATCACCCGGATATCGGTCCTCTGCGTGCTCAGAGCCCCCTCCTCCGGCTCACGCTGCACGAAGCGGCTACTTGCAGGTGATTGCCACCATTCAGAGTCTAGAACGCCGTCGATGACAGGGCTGTTGGTGGGTGTAGAACGCAGCACCCGCACACTGTCGTTTTGACCCCAGACGGTTGCACTCAGTAAGATCAGGAGTAAGAGTGATATAAATCTGTTCATGATCTTTTCACCCGGTTAAATACCCCTGCCCACTGATTTGACGCCGAAACGTGCAAAAAGGTTGTCCGATGCAGTGAAATGGAACACCCTATTGTTTAGTCAGTCTCAAATGTAGCGTTTTGGGAAGATACGATAGGCTATGCGAGCGCTATACTTTGGTGTGCAAAAATAATACCATGCCCGCTACAAATTTTTGCATCGCGCGTGGATAAAACACTTGACTGAAGGGAAAAGAATTCGTACATTAAAAAATATAGCTAAGGAGGCCGTCATGAAAAGGATACTTAGTTTCGCTATTTGTTTAATCTGTTTCTCAAGCCTCGCCTACTCAGAAGTCACTCCAGTCGTCTATGAACAACCGCTGGCTTTGCGAGCCGTTCCCTCAAGCGTTTCCTCTCTGCAACCGGTCTCAACGCGTGGCCTTGACGATTGGCTCAACATGCGCATCAATTCCGACACCACCGGCCAGGTCCAAAATGAACAGCAGGTCGTCGTCAATCCGATGAATCCGGATAATGTAGTCGCCGTCTGGCGTGATTTTCGACTGGGATACCGCCGCGTCGGGGTGGGGTGGTCGTTCGACGGCGGCTATACCTGGGAAGACGACCTCTTCGTCGAACCGACCTTCCCCCGTCAGAGTGATCCCGGTTTGACCTGGCATACTTCGGGGACGATCTACGCCGTCGTCCTCTCCTTCGATTGGAGCAGCGGAGACGGCCTCTTCGTGGCGTCCAGTATCAACGGTGGGGTAACCTGGGGATCCTGGGTCCCCGCGGTGATTAACTATTCTTCCGACTTGTTCGAAGATAAAGAACTGATGGCTTGTGACCGCTCAGGCAGTCAGTATGATGGCAATCTCTACATCGCCTGGGCTCGCTTTGAATATACACCTTCACAACAAACCACCATCACCCTCGTAAGGTCCACCGATGGCGGTTCAAGCTGGGAACCATCGGTTGCCGTCAGCGATGAGTCAGGAGTGCAATGGCCTGTTCCGGCAGTGGGTTCTGATGGTGAAGTTTACATCGGTTGGGTGAAATACTATGATGACGAAATCCGCTTTGATAGGTCATTTGATGGTGGAATGACCTGGGGAGATGATGTTACCGTGCAGTCCACCAGTTTTGCCAACACCTCTATCGACCCGGAATTGTCCATCTTTGCCTTTCCGGCCATGGATGTGGATATCACTGGAGGGCCAAACCGGGGGACCATCTATATCGCTTATTCCGATGATTGGTACGGTGATACCGATATTTTCCTGACGAAGTCCACCAACAGCGGGATTGACTGGACGACACCGGTCCGGATCAATGATGACCATATCGGCAACGGAGCTGACCAGTTTCACCCCTGGCTGGTCTGTGACGAGAACGGCGATCTTCACCTGACCTTCTATGATCGTAGAACCGACCTTCCCCGCAATATTCTTATGGACCTGTACTACTCCTATTCCAGCGACGCAGGAAGTACCTGGTCGCCCAATGAGAGGATCACGGATGTCTCATCAAATCCTGCCCGGGATTCGCTGGATTCGGGCTTGATCGGTGAGTACAATGGTCTTGCCGTACGTAACGGCGTCATCCACCCCGTTTGGACCGATACCCGAAACGGTCATCAGGATACCTATACCGCCGTGTGGGAAGCCCCCGTCCCGGTGAGACCCCCGGAAGCCGGTACGACCATCGGCTGGATCGTGGATGCGTCACCAAATCCCTTCAACGATGAACTCCGAATCAAGTTCAACCTGCATAGACCGGGTTCGGTCGAACTGACAGTCTTCGATACCCGGGGCAGAAAGGCTGAGACATTGCTGCAGAGTGATCTTCCGCCCGGTGAATACGTACGAATATGGAAACCGAACTGTCCGTCCGGGATATACTTCTTGCGCGCATCTGGCCCGGATGGAATCCAGGTAAGGAAGATTTTCTACCTTAAATAGTTAGGGGACAGGAGGAGAGAGAACATCCCGGCGATGATGTGCCGGGATGTCCGTGTGAGGTTCTAACTGAGATTTTGCAGGAAGCGTAGAGTTTCCAGCTTTGATTCAAAATCCAGATTCAGGATCCGGTTAAGCAGTTCGAGATCGAGGTTTGAAAGGCGGAGGTTCGCTCCCTCCCGCCTGGTCGGCATGGCTTTGGCACTTTCGCCAGAGAGAGTGTCTTCAACCGGCCCTGCGGCGCTGGCGGCATCTCCGCGCATGCTGAAGAACTCCTCCCGGCCTAATTTGAAGCCGTTGAGGATCTTCTCCAGGGTTTTCCCACGACCCTTACGCTTGCCGGACTCCAGTTGGCTGATGGTTAAAGCGCTGGTGTTGGCCAACTCGGCCAACCTGGCTTGTGAGAATCCCTTTTTTGCCCGCCAGTATTTTAAAGCTTCCGCCATGTCGATGTTTGAACGTTGCCTGGGCATTATTGCTCCTTTATTTAATGTATGTATCTAATCCAACTGTGAAAGTGCTTTTAAAATGGTTTTGCGGCGCAGGAAATCCCGTACCTTTATCTTATTGGATTCGTCCAATTCCAGGATCTGATGAATGAGCTCCAGATCAATTGGGATTAGATCGATGCGCCCGGTATAAACTGTTGATCTATGGGAAATTATTTTTAGCTTGGGTTTTCTTGTGCGTGTTTTCCGTATCGTGACCCCTTCTTCCGCCGCTTCAGAACGCGCGGGCTTGGGAGGAGGGGTATGGAGGCGTTTAAGGGTATCCTCGTTGAGTTTCTCCCACTCCTCGGCTTGGGGCATGAAGGGATTCAGTTCCTGGAATGGAGGACCTTCGTTGTATCCGTTCTGAATCAATTCTACCATTGTACTCGATAGTGGTGAACGGAATTCCCCGATAACGCTATAGCCCTTTTCCTCCAGAAATGAGATCAGGGATGCGCTCGAGATGCGGAGTATCCTCGATACATCACAAACGCGAACCGGCTTCGTTTTCATTGTCTAAGGCTTTGATACCTAATTCGGAGTTAATGAGCCCGCGTGCAGGAAACGTTGAGGCCTGATGAAGTAATCCGTTTATTCGTAACGTATGGTCGTGATTGTTCGATAGTATTTATGATGGGATCAGCATCTATATACTTGAGGGCAATGAATAAATATAATATTTATTAAGTTGGTTTGCAAGACGAAAATGTGGCTTTGACTATAAACGAATAGTTAGATGGATATAATGATGAGTGAACGGTTAATGATCACGGTCGTTACCGGTTTGCTGGTGGTTGGTGCCTGTTATTATGTATGGCGGGAGAGGTTTACAAACTGGTGGGGATTGTGCATCAGTACGTTCTCTCTGACGGGGTGCCTGCTGGTCTATTACCACGGCTGGATTCACCATCCCTCGCATGGAATGAGCATAGCGATTCTACCACTGGCGACCTGGTGGCTCTCATGGAGGCGGGAAACGACAGGAAAGCCCGCCTGGACTGTCCCGAAATTTGTCCTGATTCAGGTCGCCTTCAGCGTGCTCTACGTGATCGTTTCTCAGTGGCAGGAAATTTAGAAGTGATGGCCAATGTTGAAGTAAAAGATATCCCTGTCTTTGACGTTTTTTTGAGCGAAGAGGTAGCCGTAAGCAATTGAGATCGGCCCCACGACCGTATCCAGTGAGAATTTCATACCGATACTCTGTTTGAGATCGCCGGAATTGACGTCCGCTTCCAGATCTTCCCAGATATTCCCGAAATCGCCCAGGAAGGAGATGTAGGCATCGGCGAGGATCCGGCTCAACAGGTCCTCTCGAAGCTCGATTCGCAGGCTGACGAGTTGACGTCCCGATATCTCATCCTGATGCAATCCCATGAAGGATCGCTCACCCCCCAGCCGGAACCATTCCGAAAACGGGGTTGCCTGGTCGCATATCCCGCCCCGGAGTGTGCCCAGGACGGTGATTCGGTGTGTGATGGGCAGGGCCCGAGTGAGCTCCAGGTGGATGCGGTGAAATGATAGATCGCCACCCAGATTGGACGGCGCACTTTCCAGGAGGAAGTCGTAGCGCAATCCCGTGCTGGGGAATTCGCTGCGATCATGAGTGTCGAACTCGGAACGCAGGAATATACGCCTGAGATCGAGTTCGTATGGGCTGGTGATGTGATCGGTGCGGATACGTTCACCGCGAACGCCGATCAGTAACCGGCCCCAGGTGCGGAACTGCATTCCCAGGTGAGCCGTTGCCCCCATCCGGTCGAAATGATAGAGGCCTGTGGAATTACCTTCTGAATCGTAATACTCGTATTCCGTCCGGTTCGAGATGAGGGAACACGACCCTTCCATGTACGTTTTTAAAATAGCCAGATGGCGGTAAATCAGCTCATATTTCTCTTCGAACTCGGCATATTTTAGCCAGGCTGTCAAGCTGCCACCTGATACAGGTAGCGATCCATAGGAAAACTCCACCAAACCCCGGCCGTTGCGTTCGGAATCTACGCCCGCCCCGATCCGGAGGCGTGACCTTGGTTTCTCCCGAACTTTGAAGGTTAGCGTATCATTGACGAGGGTTGAACGGACGAGAGTGAACAGATCGCTGCCGTGTAACTCTTCAAGGCTGGTTGTCAGGTCGGGCAGACTCAACGGTTCCTCGCTCTTTACCAGCACATCCCGAAGGATGCGACCGGCGCTTTGGATTTTATTGCCTTCGACGTTGAGTGCTCGTGCTGTACCTTCATCAATCTGGATAGTGAGATTTCCGTCGTCGTCGATCAGGAACGCTTCGAACCTCGCCAGGGGATTACCCTGGCTGCGGTAGGCTCGCAGGACGGCCTCCATGTCGAGGTCGTAAAGTCTGATCCCCGGTGGCTGCCCTGATTTTGATGTGGCGTTGTTATACAGAATTTCTGGTGATATCTGCGCAGTTCCGGTGAAAGTGAGCGAATTGATTGCCGGATTGCCTTCCAATGCGTATATTAGTGTATCACCTGAAATGATGCCCTTTGCCGAATGAATATTTTCGATCTTTTCCAGGCGTCGGAGGTCGAGTAGAACAGCACCGCGGGTGGGCAACGCCCCGGTTTGTATGCTCGCGGCTGCCCCTAACTCTGTTTCGATCTCTCCTGGGATGTTATCGCTGCGGATAACAACATGTTTGACCGCTATCAAGGTAGTATCATTCGCGCCTGCTATTCGGTTGAGCTGCGCTTTGATTGCAGGAACGTTCTTCAAACCCGCCTGGTAACCCATCTCGATGAATAGCTTCGGCTTCACGAACGAGAACGTGGTCAGGGAATCGGCCAGAGGCACGATGGCTATGTCAGCGCGATCGAGTAGGTCTCTGTTGCGGTCCTCGGCCATCAAGCCGGTGACCTGATTGGCGATGACCCAGGGTTGATGAGGTGGAGGCCCCAGGACAGGCGGCATAGTGACATCGACAGCGATGACAAAATCACCGAGTTCCGAGGCCGCCAGAACCGGGATGTTTTCGGCGACACCTCCATCGATTAAGAGGCTCTCTTCGTACTGGACGGGAGCGACTAAAAGTGGCAGTGCCATCGAGGCGAAGATCGCCTCGGCGAGGTCCCCGCGCCGGAAGAGTAACCGGTCGCCCGTCTTCAGATCCGTGGCCACGGCGATGAAGGGGATTTTGAGGTGGTCGAAGTCGGGTTCACCCCGGTAGGGCGCCCGGTATATTTTATCGATCAGATAGTTCGAAAGGGTCTGTCCGGTGACCAGGGCTGAAGGGATGTAGGGTTGAGTGCCTTCGAACCGCAGTTCAAGAAGGTATTGAGATTGGGTACTCTTACTGGAAAGCGGCAGGCTTTTTCTTCGAGGAGCGTCGAGAAAAATGCTGCTCCAATCGATTTCCTGGACCAGAGCCTCCATTTCCGCAACTGTGTACCCTGCGGCGTAGAAGCCGCCGATGATTGATCCGATGCTCGTTCCGGCGATGCCATCAATGGGAATCCCGGCTTCCTCGAAGGCTTTAAGGATTCCAATGTGGGCGATGCCGCGAGTGCCCCCACCCGAAAGAGCGAGGATCACACCCGGATCGGTCTTGATGATTTCCGACGATCCGACCGGTGTTTCTGGTACGCTGGAGCTGACGAGATCCCGTGCGAATGGATCAGGTCCGATTAGCACGATAATCATCAGCAGCGCGGTGAAAGTATGATTGGCGTTAAGTTGAATTTTCACGACGAGAGATAACCTGGATGAATAGTCTCATCAATGATAGCGCATTTCACTTAAAAAAGCAAGTGAAACCTTCAGTCTAAGCGGAATAAATATGGAAAGTCACCCTGTGCTCGCCCTGATTTTACCTCCATTGGGAAAGGAGGAAGATATCGAGAAGACTGTTCATTCACTCGAACCGCTTGCCGACAGGCTGCAGCTCATCGTCTCCACCGATTTGAAGATAGCTGGCGCTTTCCCCAATTTGGTTCTTTTGGATGGGGTGCAACCGGATACGTACGCCAAGCTTCTGAACGCAGCCCTGCCGCAGCTTCATGCAGATTTCGTCGGTATCCTACAGCCGGGATTGGAAATAGAAAAGGACCTGATTGATATTCTGGAAAACCTGGGGGTAGAGGGGAGGTCTGCAGATTATCTCTATGGAGATTACTACCGTACAAATGCAACGGGGGATTGCGAATTGGTGCAGTCTAATCCCTGTCCAGACGATATTACAGAGCGGGAAGACTGGGGTCCTCTGGAGCTGTACCGGGTGGAGGCGCTTCGAGAAATCGGCGGTTGCGAAGAGAACTTGCGCTTTCGCGCCGACTATGATCTGCGTCTCAGCTTGACCCTACAATGGCCTGCCCTACATCTACCAAAACCACTGTGTGTGATGCCTTATACCGAATCCGAAGGCGAACCCGGGGCGGAGGCGCTTTTCTTCCCTGGGCACGGGAAATTTGGAGGATTCTCCTACCTCTTCATGGATCCTGAGGAGGAAAAAGAGACCGAGGAGATTTTTTACCGTGCACTGAAGAGGCGAAATGCCTACCTGGACGGCTCTTCAGATGCCATCTTTCCGAAATCCTCCCCTGTGAGTCCCCGCGTTTCGGTGATCATTCCGGTGCATAATCGGGCGAAGTTTCTGCCTCTGGCCGTACAGAGCATCCAGCGGGGGAATTTTACGGATTTCGAAATCATTATCATCGACAACGCCTCAACGGACGACACCCTGTCGGTGGCGGAGAACCTGGCTGCAGAAGATTCGAGGATTAGTGTGATCCCACTGCCGGACAACGTCATCGCCAGGGCGCTGAACAGGGGTATTAAGGCCGCCCGGGGCGAATATATCGCCCAGTTGGACAGCGACGACGAATACACGCCCGATACACTGGAAGTGATGGTGAGCCACCTGGATAGAAACCGGGATTGGGCTTTAGCGATCTCATATTACGAACTGATGGATGAGGGCGGGACCACCCTCGATGAATTCGGTGTCATCAAGCATCTCGAATACAACCGCAATAACATTTTGCGCGTCGATGGCGCCGGTGCAGTGCGCGTCTGGCGCAGAGCGGCCATTGAAGAATTCGGTGGATTTAACGAGAGAGATTTCGGTCATTACGGTGAGGACTACGACCTCGTGCTCAAGGTGGGGGAAAAATACGAAGTCGGGCGGGTGCACCAGGTTTTGTACCGTTACCGGCGCCATCCCGGAAATTCGGACATCCTGCGCCCTCACCAAATGAAGATCGAGAACAAAACCCTGGCCCGCATGCGAGCCATCGAACGGCGGCGGGCTCTTAACCAATCACGCTGAAATGGACAAATATTATATCGGAATCGACGGCGGCGGCAGCCGCTCCAGAGGCGTCTTGACAGACGTTCATGGTAAGTCTGTCGAACAGGCTGAAGGGCTTTGCCTGAATCCATTGACTATCGGGTGGGAGGAGTTCCGGAGTCATCTCCAACAGCTGCTGGATACCCTGCAGTCAGATATCACTGCTGAGGCGATAGGCGGCGTTTGCGCAGGCCTGGCGGGCAGTGGTGATGAAGCTGTCAGGAAACGCGCTGAAGCAGAGATTATCAAGCTACTCCCGGCTTCCGAAGTGTATGTGATTTCGGATGCCCTGGCGGCTCTCTGGGGGGCATTCGGGGGGAAGTCAGGATTGCTGCTGATCGCGGGTACAGGCAGCATCTGCCTGGGCATGGATGAAAATGGCAAGAACGCCCGATCAGGCGGT
>JALGZU010000213.1 GCA_025774735.1 candidate division LCP-89 bacterium
GCGTTGGTCCGACGGCATCGCATTTCGGTGGGATGCCGTTTCTTTTATCGCCTCAATTCCCCCACTCCCGGCGGGAATTTGCATTTCTGATATTTCTCCACGTTGGTGTCATCCACCGTGCAGATTAACCCTCCGAATTTGTAGCACTGCTCCTTGGGGTCGGGAAAGCGTGCTTTAACGCAGTGCATACAGATCAGAGCGGATTCTTCTTGCGCCTTATCCATGATTGTTCCTGCTATTGCCATTCCCGTTGCCGTTGTTCGTACCGGGGATCAGGTAGACATTGCCTTCCCCCAACATTTTTTCCAGGCGATCGATCAGGTGATCGCCGATCTTCAGTTGAAAATTTTCCGCGATGTAGCGGCGTTCACCGTTCTCCCCTCCGGAGAGCCGGATGTAAAGAGGCACCGTGCCAGGGTGCTGCATGCAGAGCCGCTCGATCTTCTCCGCTAAATCGGGGCCGTTCTTCTCCTGATTGACGTTGATTTCGATGCCCCGGGTGAGCACTGTGCGGGCGCTTTCGAGAGGCAGGGCGTTCTCCGCGATCACCTTGACCGCTTCATTTTCCCGGGTGGAACAGCGGCCGGTCACCACAAGGGTGGCGTCTTTGCGTACGATGCCGCTCAGTTTCTCGAGCGTATCCGCGAAGAAGATGACCTCGACAGAACCGGCAAAATCCACCAGAGTGGCGAAGGCCATGGGACGCCCCTTCTTATCCGTCAAGCGGCGCATCTCGCTGACATATCCCACCAGCCGGATGGTTTGCGAGTCCGACGCCTGATCCATCTCGCTGAAGGGGAGTTCGGAGAAGCTGGCGACTTCCAGTCTGAACGGTTCGAGTGGGTGGGTGGACAAAAAGAATCCCAGGCTCTCCTTCTCGAGCATCTGAGTCTCCGCGTCGGACCAGGGCTCCACCTCCGGGAGTCCCAGCCTGGCGGGTGGTGGGAAATCCGAACTCTCCGCTCCGAAAAGCGATTCTTGTCCCGCAAGTTTTTCCTCCCGCATCTGTTGACCGTACCGGAGGATGTCGTCGATGGCCGCTTTCATCTGTGCCCGGTGGCCTTCAAGGACGTCGCAGGCTCCAGCCTGAATCAGGTGTTCGAGCACTTTGCGGTTAAGCTTCTGGCCGTTGACGCGTTCGACGATATCATAGAGGGACCGGTACGGCCCGAAGCTCTCCCGGGCTTCGACGATCTGCTCGATGGCACCTATACCGACATTTTTCACGGCGCCCAGGCCGAAGCGGACCCCGCCGTCTTCGACGACAAACTTGGCCTGACTCTGGTTGATATCAGGGGGATAAACCGGAATTTTCAACCTGCGGCATTCATCGACCAGCAGCAGAATGCGGTCCGAATCGCCCATCTCCGAGGTCAAACAGGCCGCTATGAATTCGGCCGGATAATGCACCTTCAGGTAGGCGGTTTGATAAGCGACCAGCGCGTAGCCGGCGGAATGGCTCTTGTTGAATCCGTACGAAGCGAATTTTTCGACGTAGTCGTAAATCTCCTCGGTAGTCTTCTCGTCGATCCCCTTTTCGACTGCGCCCTGGATGAACTCGCCCTTTAACTTCTGCATCTCCCGGATCTTCTTCTTGCCCATGGCGCGCCGCAGGATATCCGCCTTGCCGAGAGAGAACCCGGCGATGTCCGAGGCGATGCGAATCACCTGTTCCTGGTAGACGATGATGCCGTAGGTCTCTTCCAGGATGGGGCGGAGCAGCGGGTGCAGATACTCAATCGGTTCCCGGCCGTGTCTGCGGGAGATGTAGGTGTTGATCATCTCCATGGGACCGGGGCGGTAGAGGGCATTCATGGCGATGAGCCCTTCCAGGCGCTGGGGCTGCAGCTTGGCCAGGTTCTCCTTCATTCCGGAGCTTTCGAACTGGAAGATACCTACCGTATTCTTCTCCGCGAAGAGAGCGAAGGTCTCCGGATCGTCTAATGGGATCTCGTCGATGTTGATATGAGTGTCCTTCTCGCGCAGCGCTGTCAGGGTATCATCGATGACAGTCAGAGTTCTCAATCCCAGGAAATCCATCTTCAAAAGGCCGACCGCATCCAACCATTTCATGTCCCATTGGGTGGTGGTTTCGCCGGTTTCCGCCGCCTTGAACAGGGGGACATAATCCATCAGCTCGCCCGGGGCAATCACCACACCGGCTGCGTGGGTGGAGGCGTTGCGGTGGACCCCTTCCAGCACTTTGCTGATTTCGACCAACTTGCTGTTTTCTGGATTGGAATTGACTTGGGAGCGGAATTCCGGAGCTTCGTCCAGGGCGCGCTCCAGCGTAATCCCCAGGGTGGGGGGGATCAACTTCGCCAGGCGGTCCACGTCGCCGTAAGGGATGCCCAGCACCCGCCCGACGTCGCGTACCACTGCGCGGGCCAGCATCTTGCCGAAGGTGATGATCTGTGTGACCGATTCGTCCCCGTATTTGCTGCGAACGTATTCGATCACCTCGCCGCGGCGAGTGTCGGCGAAGTCGATGTCGATGTCCGGTGGGGAGACTCGTTCCGGATTCAGGAATCGTTCAAAGAGGAGATCGTATCTGAGTGGATCGATGTTGGTGATGCCCAGGCAGTATGCCACCAGGCTGCCCGCTGCAGAACCTCGGCCGGGTCCCACGGGAATGTTCTTGTTTTTGGCGAAATCGACGAAGTCCTTGACGATCAGAAAATAACCGGCAAAACCGAGTTCGTTGATGATCTTGATCTCGTGCTCGAGCCTTTCTCGGGCTTCCGCAGTGGGATCGCCATATCTCCTGTTCAGACCGTCGTGGGCGAGTTTCTCGAAGTACTGTTCCAGAGTGATTTTCTGCTCGTCGGCCGGGATGGGGAATTCCGGGAAATACTGCCTGCCGAACTGCAATTCCAGATTGCAGCGGTCGGCGATTTCGAGGGTCGTTTCCAGAGCCTCCGGGGTGTCCTTGAAGATCGCCTTCATCTCGTCGGGGCTGCGCAGGTGGTACCCGGCGCCCGAAAACTTGAGGCGCTGCGCTTCCGACAGGGTTTTCCCCGATTGGATACAGAGCAGGATGTCGTGAGCCTCGTCATGTTCCTGGCGGAGGTAGTGAACGTCGTTGGTCACCACCAGCTTGATGTCGAGCTTCTTTCCGAGATCAGCCAGGGCGTGCCGGGCTATGGCCTCCTCGTTGATGCCGTGATTCTGAATCTCCAGGTAGAAATCCGTCCCGAAAAGGGCTTTGAACTGCTCGGCCAGCTTGGTCGCCTCATCGACCCGGTTCTGGATCAAGAGGTGGGGGATCTGGCCTTTCAAACAGGCGGAAAGGCAGATCACTCCTTCATGGTATTTTTCCAGCAGCTCCCAGTCGATGCGCGGCTTGTAGTAGAAGCCTTCGAGGTAACCGAGGGAACTCAATTTGATCAGATTACGGTAGCCGGTTTCATCTTTGGCCAGGAGTACCAGATGGTAGGATGCGTCTTTGATGCCGTTATTGGTCAGGCGATCCTGGCGCTTGCCCGGCGCCATGTATACTTCGATCCCGATGATTGGTTTGATACCGGCTTTCTGTGCTTCCAGGTAAAATTCGATGGCGCCGAAGAGGTTGCCGTGATCGGTCAGAGCCAGGGCGTCCATGCCCATCTCTTTGCTCAGGCATACCAGGTCCTTGACTTTGGCGCCGCCATCCAGGAGTGAGTAGTCGGAGTGATTGTGCAGGTGAACGAAGCTCATGGGATCGAAGAGGGGAAATCCATTAAGTAATTATTTGATTATAATCGTCTTAGAAATAAGCTTATTGAACATAGATAATATAGAATAGTTGTAAACAAGAGTCAAGCAAAAAGGAGATGCTTGTGTAAACACGAATGATTTTAAACCAAATTGGACAACTTGTTTATGTGTGTCGGGTAACGGTCTCCATATTTTTCTTGCTTGACATTAAAGTTACAGGTGATTATATTGGCTTTTACTGTTTTTAACAAGTACTTAGATATATGGAGGTAGACATGAAGTTCCTTCGTTCCTTACATTGTAGTGTACTGATTGTTCTGGCGGTTGGCTTAATTCATCCGGCGTTTTCCGCTGAAGGCGACAGCCTCTGGAGCAATACCTACGGCGGAAGCTCTGGGGAGGGTGCTCAATCCGTCATCGAGACCAGCGACGGTGGTTTCCTGTTGGCTGGAACTACCGAGTCTTTCGCCTCAGGTATGGTTGATATGTGGCTGGTGAAGACGGACGCCCAGGGGGACTCTCTCTGGTCGAACACCTTCGGCGGATCCTACAATGAAGCGGCGCTTTCTGTCATCGAGACCAGCGACGGCGGCTTCCTGCTTGCTGGAGTTACCAATTCTTACGGTCCAGGTGACACTGATATGTGGCTTGTGAAGACGGATGCTCAGGGTGATTCTCTCTGGTCGCGCACCTTCGATGATGGAAGCTTCATGGACCAAGCCTATTCTGTCATCGAGACGGGAGGTGACAGCTACATGATTGCAGGATCTGCATTATCTACTATCACCTTTCATTATGATATGTGGCTTGTGAAGACGGATAATCAGGGCGATTCTCTCTGGTCGCGCATGTTCGACAGAGGCCACGATGAAAAGGCATTTTCCCTAATCGAAACCAGCGACGGCGGCTTCCTGTTGGCAGGATCTACCCAGGATACTGTCTCCGGTAACAAAGATATGTTATTGCTGAAAACAGACGCCCTGGGTGATTCCCTCTGGTCGAACACCTTCGGCGGAGTCGATAATGAAGAAGCTCACTCCGTCATCGAGACCGGCGACGGCGGCTTCCTGCTGGCAGGATACACCCTGTCTTTCGGCTCGGGATTATACGATATGTGGCTGGTGAAGACGGACGCCCAGGGGGATTTTCTCTGGTCGCGCACCTTCGGGGGAATTGACTATGAACAGGCCTATTCCGTCATCGAGACCAGCGACGGCGGCTTCCTGCTGGCTGGATTTACCCCATTGTTAGGCTCAGGTGGCGACGACATGTGGCTGGTGAAAACGGATAATCAGGGCGACTCTCTCTGGTCGCACACCTACGGGGGAATTGACGATGAATATGCCTATTGCGTCATCGAAACCAGCGAAGATGACTTCTTAGTAGCTGGAAACACCTATTCTTTCGGCTCAGGCGAATACGATATGTGGCTGGTGTGCGCTGATGGCACCCCCGGCGGGGACCTGGAGCTTTCCGCTACCTTCCTCAATTTCGGGATTGTGACTATTGGCGTCCAGGCGGAACTGCCTTTGACGATGTATAACGTAGGTACTGATCCGATCATAATCGATGATATCTACAGCGACAGCCCCTGCTTCACGACCGATTTCGACCCGGCGGACAGCCTGCTGGCTGCAGGTGACACACTGGAAATTACGGTCTATTTTGCGCCGGATGAAGCCATCGTTTATTATAACACGCTCTTTATCGAAAATGACAC
>JALGZU010000214.1 GCA_025774735.1 candidate division LCP-89 bacterium
CCTGCGCGACACCTGTCAGACATCAAAAAGATCATCGCTGACAGCCGCCTGCCGGCTCCGGTGAAAAAGAACGCCCGCGAGGCTTTTACTACCCTCGCTCGCGCCGAAGCCAAGGTCCACGGCAGCTCGGTGAATAAGGTTCATTTCCACGAAGTCGGAGCGGTGGATGCCATTGTTGACATTGTTGGAACCTGTCTCGCGGTTCATCTTCTCGGAGTGAACGCCGTCTACTGCAGCCCCATAGGCGTGGGAAGGGGAACCTCCAGGAGTGCCCACGGGCCGATGCCTCTACCCCCGCCCGCCACGATGGAAATATTGACCGGTTTTCCCGTTCATTTTCATGAAGTCGACGTCGAACTGGCGACTCCTACTGGATCCGCCCTGTTGAGATTCCTCGCACTGCCTGAAACGCCGCCTCTGGATGTGACCATCAAAGCGATCGGCAACGGTACTGGGTCGCGTAGTGTCGTCGAGATACCGAATATCCTTCGTGCAATGCTTCTCGACGGCCAGGACGCGGGGGAAACGGATCGTGCGATTCTGCTGGAGACGAACATCGATGACATGAATCCTGAACTCTACCCGCACGTCATTGAACGGTTACTGCGAGCTGGAGCGATGGATGCCTACCTGACGCCGATTCTGATGAAGAAAGGACGCCCCGGTGTGGTGTTGTCAGTATTGTGTTCACCCGAAATCCGCAATAAGGCCGTCGATATTATTTACACCGAAACCACCACGCTCGGCATCAGAATTTCTACCGTCGAACGTCTCAAGCTATCCCGCAAGGCGATTGTCATCGAAACCGAGTTTGGTCCTGTGAGGGGTAAAGAAGCGAAGTGGAAAGGCCAGATCCGCCGCACTCCCGAATTCGAAGCTTGCCGTAAGTTGGCTGCGGAAAAAGCCGTCCCATTACAGGAGATCTACCGTGCCTTCAACGTCGCCGCCGAACGTTTGACTATAAAAAAGTAATCACCCCGCCAATCGAATAAAAAGCCTGATCCCCCGAATCTGTCAACGTTTTTCCGCGCATTATCGTACCTTTTTCAATGATCCTGTGAAAATTTCTGAACTTTTTCTTGACTTCAATCCTCTAATTCCTTTCATTTTCGACTGACTTCTCGCTTCAACTTCGGAGAATACAATGCAAACCCAATACGTCTACTCCTTCGGTAGCGGCAAAGCTGAAGGTGCGGCTGATATGAAGAACCTTCTCGGTGGCAAGGGAGCTAACCTGGCGGAAATGTCCAATCTGTGTCTCCCCGTCCCTCCGGGATTCACGTTAACGACGGATGTGTGCACCTATTATTATCAAAATCAGAATTCCTATCCATCCGGTCTGAAAGAAGAGGTCAGCACGGCCATCAGTCAGATCGAAAAAATCATGGGATCACGCTTCGATAACTCCGATGATCCGCTGTTGCTCTCTGTCCGCTCCGGTGCACGGACGTCGATGCCCGGCATGATGGAGACCGTGCTTAATATCGGCCTTACGGAGCAGACTATCCCGGGGCTCGTCGCCAAATCCGGGAACGAACGATTCGTCTACGATGCCTACCGTCGCTTGCTTCAGATGTACTCCGACGTAGTTATGGAAAAAGCCGCCGGGATCGAACCTCCCGAAGGACAGGGTGTACGCGATCAGATGGAGAAGGCACTTGACAGGTTGAAGGAAGATCGAGGGGTCAAGTTGGATACGGAACTTGCCGCCGCGGATCTGAAGGTGCTGATAAACGAATTCAAGGAGATCGTTCAGAAATCGCTCGGAAAATCCTTTCCAGATGATTCCCACGAACAGCTCTGGGGAGCTATCGGTGCCGTCTTTGCTTCTTGGAACGGCAAGCGGGCCGTCTCCTACCGGAAAATTCACGGCATCCCGGGAGAGTGGGGTACCGCCGTCAATGTGCAAACCATGGTTTTCGGCAATATGGGCGTTGATTCCGCCACTGGAGTCGCTTTCACGCGAGATCCGGCTACCGGTGAGCGAGCCTTCTTTGGGGAATACCTCCCTGATGCTCAGGGAGAGGACGTAGTGGCTGGCATTCGTACCCCCCGGCAGGTTACCCTCGCCGGATCGCAGCGTTGGGCAGCGGATAATCAGATCGCTGAGGAGGTTCGCCGTAATGAGTATCCCTCCCTCGAGGAGACCATGCCGGATGAGTATAAAAGCCTCGATGAAATTTACCATAAGCTGGAATCCCATTACCGGGATATGCAGGACATCGAGTTCACCATTCAGAATCAACGTCTCTGGATGTTGCAGACGCGCGTGGGCAAACGCACCGCCGCGGCGGCGGTGAAGATCGCCGTGGATATGGTCGATGAGGGACTGATCACCCGGGAGGAAGCCCTGTTGCGCGTCGATCCGGATTCACTGGATCAGCTGCTGCACCCAACTATCGATCAACAGGCAGATGTGACGGTTTTGACCCGTGGTCTGCCGGCGTCTCCTGGCGGTGCGACCGGTCGGGTGGTGTTTTCCGCCGATGACGCCGTCGCCTGGACGGATTCATCAGACGCGGAGAAGAGCGCGGTCATCCTCGTCCGCAATGAGACCAGCCCCGAAGACATCCACGGTATGAATGTCGCCAAGGGAATTCTGACGGCACGCGGAGGCATGACCTCTCACGCTGCCGTCGTCGCTAGAGGAATGGGTAAATGCTGCGTCGCCGGAGCTGGTGCGGTTATTGTCGATTATACAAATCGGCAGTTCAAGGTCGGTGAGTCCATCGTTAAAGAGGGCGACTGGATTACCCTGGATGGTTCCACCGGGCGGGTCATCCAGGGGAAGGTGAAGACGGTTGATCCGTTACTTTCAGGCGACTTCGAAACCTTGATGTCCTGGGCCGACCAGATCCGCCGGCTTAAGGTGCGTACGAATGCGGATACTCCCCGGGATGCCGAAGTTGCCCGCAACTTCGGCGCTGAAGGCATCGGACTGTGCCGCACCGAGCACATGTTCTTCGAAGGCGAGCGCATCGATGCCGTACGGGAGATGATTCTGGCCGAGGATGAGGCGGGCCGCAGGAAAGCCCTGGATAAACTGCTGCCCATGCAACGCAGCGACTTTGAGGGTATCTTTCGGGCTATGGACGGTTTGCCTGTGACCATCAGGACGCTGGATCCGCCCTTGCATGAATTCCTCCCGCAGGAAATGAGAGACATCGAGGAACTGGCATTGATATTAAACGTTTCACCGGACAAACTGAAGGAGAAAGTTGATAGCCTGCATGAACTCAATCCCATGCTGGGTCATCGCGGCTGCCGTCTGGGTATCGTCTTCCCGGAAATCACTCAGATGCAGACCAGAGCAGTCTTCGAAGCGGCTGCCTGTGTGATCAATGAGGGGGTGAAAGCCGTCCCCGAAATCATGATCCCTCTGGTGGGACACGTCAACGAGTTAAAGCTTCAGGAACGGCTCGTTCGAGACGTCGCAGAAGAAGTTATGAAGGAGAAGGGCTTAAAGATCGATTATCTGGTCGGCACTATGATCGAGCTGCCGCGCTCTGCCCTGACGGCGGATCAGATCGCCGAATTCGCCGAATTCTTCAGCTTCGGAACGAACGATCTGACCCAGACGACCTTCGGCTTTTCCCGGGATGATGCGGGAAAATTCCTCCCCTTCTACGTCGAGAACAAAATTCTCCCTCACGATCCCTTCCAGGTTCTGGATAGAGAGGGGGTCGGCCAACTGCTCACAGCCGGCGTCGATAAGGGCCGCAGCGTTCGACCGGATCTGAAAATAGGGATCTGCGGAGAACACGGCGGTGAACCCTCTTCGGTGGAATTCTGCCACAGCCTGAATTTCAACTATGTCTCCTGTTCGCCCTACCGCGTCCCCATCGCCCGTCTCGCTGCGGCACAGGCAGTCTTGAAGGGAAAGGGCGGCGAAGGGCCTCCAAAAGACTGAACTAGACCTGGTAGTGGAAGAGCGCAATCCGCTTGCCCCTAAGGGAAATGAGCATCTGAATCCACTGCCAATTTCCCTTGACTTTCAGCTTCATTATTCGCAAATTACAGTCCGGGGATCAGACGCAAGATTTGACTTCAATGACGACTGGGATGGAATAGTTTGAGCGAGGTGAAGAAGCAAGAACTGCTTTGTGATGTGATCATCGACCGGACGGTTCCCTGCCTGGCCGATCCGAATAAAATCCGGTTTACGGCTCGCTTTGAGAAGGATATCTCCTCTGTTTTCCCCTATCTGAACGCGGTCCTGAACGCAGCGATATATAACCACAGCGCAAAGACCCTCACCCTGCGCAAGCTGGGAAGGTTGATCACGCTTCATCCGCTGAGTATCGCCGCATCGAAGATAGACGACTTGCAGGATGCACAGGATACAATTGACTGGCTTGTGGCGCTGATCAACGAGTGCCATCATAAGCGCACTACGATCACACCCTGCTTCGAGAGGCGCGATCGGTTGAACGTGATCGACGTTGTCAGGCTTTTGCCGGGAACCCATTGTAAGAAGTGCGGCGAATCAACCTGTCTCTCTTTCGCGGCGCTCCTCACGGCGGAAAAGGCTTCTATCGCCGCCTGCCGGGACTTGTTCCTGGCGGAGTACAGGGAAAACCGCGCCGAATTGTTCTCCTTGCTTCGAGCGGGCGGATACGCCGTTCCCGATGCTTTTGGTTAGACCGTTTATAACTTAATACAGGTAGTCCATGCACATCCCCGACGGTTTTCTCGATACCAAAACCTGGATCGGCATGACCTTGATTTCAGGGGGCATATTAACTCTGGTTTTCAAGAGTTTCAAACGGGAAAATCTGTTGCAACGCGTTCCTCTGATCGGGATGACGGCGGCCTTCGTCTTTGCCGCCCAGATGCTGAATTTTCCCGTGGCTGGCGGAACTTCCGGCCATTTCATGGGGGGGGTATTCTGCTGCATTCTTTTGGGTCCCTGGACCGGTTTTATCGCCATGTCGATGGTTTTGGTTATCCAGTGTCTGATTTTTCAGGATGGTGGATTGACGGCGCTCGGTGCCAATATCTTCAACATGGGATTCATCGGATCGGTGGGCGGTTTCTATCTGTACTTTCTCTTTCGCCTGCTGATCTGGGGTGAGCGCACCCGCTTTGTGGCTTACGCCCTGGCCTCCTGGTGGAGTGTTATATTCGCCGCTGCATTTGCAGCGCTGCAGTTGGGCCTCTCTGGTACGGTAGCCTTGTCCATCGGGTTGCCGGCAATGTTGAGCGCTCACGCCGTGATTGGAGTGGGTGAGGCCGTGATCACAACTGTGGCCCTGAGTGCTCTCTGGCGCATCCGACCCGAAATCATGACGATGACCAAATACTGATCATGAATCTGAAGGTTGCTCTGTCTGTTCTGCTGGTGGCTCTCCTGGTGGCGGTGGCTGCTGGTTTTTTTGCCTCGGAGTTGCCCGACGGTCTCGAATGGGTGGTAGAAAAACTGATCTTCGAAGCGCCGCTCCCGGACTATACCATCCCTATTCTGGGCCGGTCGGGATTATCAACTCCTCTCGCCGGAATCATCGGGACTCTGTTATGTTTTATAATCCCTTTCAGTCTCTACCTCATCCGCAAGAAATAATCCGTTGCACCATTCATATATAGATAAATACGCTCGCAAAGATAGCCCGGTGCACCACCTGGACGGGCGCATAAAATTCCTGCT
>JALGZU010000215.1 GCA_025774735.1 candidate division LCP-89 bacterium
GAAGCCATCCCTGAGGGCGCATCCTTTGCCCCCATTTGACCGTCTCCGTAATACCTGCACGCCAGTTAGTCCGGCCGAGTCTGCCGTACCATCCGTTGAACCGTCGTCCACGACGAGAACGCATTCAGCGGCGATATGCGAGGTTATTCCAGATATAACACGGCCGATTCTCTCCGCCGCATTGTAAGCGGGGATCACGACAGTCCAGGAATCCATGGTTATGGTTCTGAAAAGCTAAAATGTACTAAAATAATTGGCGATTGTCAAGCTGTTTTAACTGAAATCCAAAAATTGCTGAGTTAAAGTGATGATTGGGTCGCGGGGATGATCATTTCAGGCAATTAAAAGCAGATTTGGGAGCTGGCGTTTGAGGAAATATGCGACTACCGGGGTTGTGGTCATATTCTTTAGGTGCCGGGAGGTTTTATGTCTAATTTCTTCATCTTCACGTAGAAATTCTGACGGGGTATTCCCGTAGCACGGGCGGCCGCAGCGACGTTTTCGTATTCTTCCAGAGCATTCAGGATATAAGCGCGTTCGAACTCTGTTTTGGCTTGGCTGTATGATAACCGCTGCCGGGAAAGGTCCTGATTCGGAGGGATTTCAACAACCCCTGCAGGGAGGTCGATTTCGTCGATGACGTCAGTGCTGCAGAGCGCGATCGCCCGTTCCAGAACGTTCTGGAGTTCCCTGATGTTCCCAGGCCAGTAGTACTCCCGCAGCAGTTGCAGAGCCCGTTTTGAGATCTTCCGGACCGGTTTGTTATACCGGGCGGCGGCAGAGCGCATGAATTGGTCGGTCAGCGGTGAGATGTCACCCTGCCGTTCTCGCAAGGGAGGAATGTGGATATTGATGACGTTGAGTCGATAATAGAGATCTTCGCGAAATGAACCCTCTTCGACCATCTCGCTGAGGTTGCGGTGGGTCGCTGCGATGACTCTGCAATCGACCTCGATGTCTGCATCGCCACCGACCCGGTTGAAGGTTTTTTCCTGCAGTACTCTGAGCAACTTCACCTGGAGATCAGGAGGCATGTCCCCGATTTCATCCAGGAAGATGGTGCCGTCATCCGCCTTCTCGAAGTAACCGATTCCCCGCTTGACGGCTCCGGTGAATGCACCGCGCTCATGACCAAATAGGAGGGACTCCAGGAGTCCATGTGGGAGGCCTCCGCAGTTCAAGGCGACGAACGGTTTTGCTGAACGGTTCGATCGGTCATGAATCCGGTGAGCGATCACTTCCTTTCCTGTCCCCGTCTCGCCCGTGATCAGTACAGTCGTATCCAGGGGCGCCACCCGTTCGACCATCTGCAAGACCTTCGAGAATTCCTCACCGCCGATGAGGACCGGTTCTTGCTTTAATTTGCGGAGTTCCTGTTTCAATTCCCGATTTTCCCGTTCCAGCCTGCGCGCTTTTAAGATGCGGTTAATCGCCAGCACTAAAACCTCTGGATCCGGGAGGGGTTTCTCGATGAAATCTTCTGCGCCCAACTGGATCGCTCGTACAGCCACGGATATTGATCCTTTACCACTCATCATAAGAACGCTGGTATCGCTTCCGGCCGATTTTATCCGTTCCAGAAGGTCAAGTCCAGAAAGCCCCGGCATGACCATGTCCGTCAAGACGATGTCGAAGGACGCCTTCCCAAACTCCTCCAGAGCTATCTGGACATCAGGGCAGAGGACGATCTCCCGGTGCGGTTCTTCGAGGGCTGTTCGGCAGAGTTCCCTGCTGGACTCTTCATCGTCGACGATCAGGATGCGCTCTTTCATGCGGGAACCTCACAAGCCTCTTCCATGACGGCTAATTCCGAGTTGTTTTCAAGTGGGATATGCAGGGTTAGACGGGTGCCTTTCCCCGGTTCACTGTGAACAGCGAACTTGACTCCGTAGGGCTCCAGAACCTTTCTGGCAATAGATAATCCCAATCCGGCGCCGCTGGGGACGCCGTCATCCCGTTTGCGCCGCTTGGTGCTGTAAAAGGGCAGAAAAATCTTGTTCAGGTCTTCCTCGGATATTCCCACACCGGTATCCTCTATCTCCAGTTTAATTTCGAATTCGTCATGGGAGGTTCGTACCATCAGTTCATGATTGGGACTCTCCAGCAAAGCATCAATTGCATTGACGATAATGTTCAACAGGGCGTGACTAAAATCACCATAGACACCCTGGATTGTCGGCAGGTCTGGATCGAGTTTGAAATGTTTGTTAACGTTATGTTTGTAGAAAAGATCCGCTTCGAGGAATTGCAATTCATCCTGGATAATTTCGTTCAAATTGAGCGCCTCATGTGAGCTGGTGCCAGTACGCCGCCAACGCCGCCCAAGGATGGAGATCTGATCTGCAATACGCCTGGCATCATCGGTGATGCGCTGGGGGAATTCCGCGTCGGGGGCATTCCTACGCATCAGGCTCGAAAAGCCGATGATGCTGTTTAAAGGGCTGTTCAGGTTGTGGATGATCCCCTGGGAATACAAGCCCAGGAATGCCATGCGTGAAGCTTCGATTAACTCCATCTCCAGGTCATTCCGCTCGGTAACGTCGACGAATGTTGACAATACTCCAGTTTCGTGACCGAGGGGATCTTCGAGACGTCCCGATGTTTTCAGAGCCTGAATCCGGCGGCCATCAGGACGAATCCATTCAACCTCTTCAGTGGAAAAACCGGTAGCCCCTTCGATATGACTTTCTTTAGCCGTGATCAGGCTTTCTAGTTTAAACGGGATTGTCCGGTCTTCATCACTCTCCCAACAGATCCCCAAAAATTCTTCCATGCACGGGTTCATATACACCACCTCTTGCCGCGCATTTTCCACGATTACGCCTTCTTTCATCGCCAGAATCATCGTTCGGAAGGTCAAAAGCTCGTTGTGTTGTTCGGAGAGTTGCTGAAGCATTCGATTGAAAGAATTGGACATTGACGAGATTTCACCACCGCCGGTTACCGGAACACGCTGCGAGAGATCCTTCGTTTCGCTGATGACTTCCATGGTTCTCGAGAGTGTGCGGATGGGGCGCTCGATCCACAAGCCCAAGATAAGGGCTGCCAGCAGAACAATGGCGAGTAGCGGGATGCCGAAGGAAAGGAGCATCCGATCAATTGCCTCTTTCACGAACCGAACCGGCGAGAGGGTGGGATACCAACCTACTGCGGCAATTTCGATCCCCTCCATGTTCTTGAGAGCTCGAAATCCGATCAGACGGTCCTGATCATGGGCTTCGAAGAGGTACGTTCCATTCCTGGATACCATCTCCGAAAAGATTTCTCCGGGATCAATTTTGAGCATCGCACTGCTCGTGTCCGTCGTGGCTATGGGGCGGCCTCCATAGTAAACCACCAGATCCGACTGCTCATCCGGGTGAATGCTCAGGAGAAAGCTGTGCGTCAGGCGACGTCCGAAGACCAGTGTTCCGATCTGTTTGGAATTAGAGAGCACCTGGCTTCGGGCGGTCAGGTACAGATTACGCGGAGTCGTGGTCCAGCCCGAGGTGATGCTGTCCGGCAGCGTGTCAAGCTCAAGCAATGGCGAGATATCATACTCTTTAAGTCTGTGCCAGTGATAAAGAATCTCACCCCGGGGATCGCATAGAGCCAGATAGTCAAGCTGATAACTCTGAGGCGCCCATCCCTCCAAGTTTTCTTCTCCCCAGGCCGGGTCGGGGTGATCGAAGAAATTAGCCAACTCTTCCCAACTGGCCACGCCCTCGACGGCTTCCAGGAGGTTTTTCTCGGCCACCTGGAAGGAACGCAAAGCTTGAGCAGATCCATCTCTGACCTGGGATTCCCTGATGTTACGGAATCCACTCGCACCCAGGTGGATCAGCACTCTTGAGGAGAGCAGCAGGGGCAGCAGGCTGACCGCGCAGAGGAAGATGAACAGCTTTGCCCGTACGGATAACTGTCGGCGTTGACTCGTCATGACTTAGGACGCATAGAGGTCGTCAATTACGAAGTAGATTATAACTCCGTAACCGGGCTAAGTCAAGCATATTACCTTGTGGTATAGGGGGAAAGGGGATTATAGAAGGTGAGATGACCTTTTTGACCGGGAGGTAGATAACGTCAGGGCTGGCAGCGAACCTGGAAAAACTGTTTGGTTTCAGGAACCGAGATGGTTGCCGGTGGTGCGCTGACAGTTGTGAGCGAATCGCCGGTCAGGCGGTCGATAAAGGGGTAATCGGATGAGTAGATAGTGTAACCGGATACGGTCAAAGGTCTGCCAAAGACGTCTGCGGTAACGGGTGACCAGTTAAGCTGTACTTCGTTCGGCGATTGCCAGCTGATTTCCGCGGTGGGAGGTTGCGGAGGCCCCCAGGCATCCATTTCGCTGAGTGCCCAGGATGCAAGTTCATCCTGGAAAGCTTCGACTATGCCAGGTTCAGGGATGCCTTGATTGCGCCAAACGGCGAGTGCCGAATCTCCCCTGGCTGCGGCCTGGTTCTCCAGCGATGCGAGGAAAGGTGCGAGGCCCTGACCATTTTCGTCAAGCAGGTGCCACGTGTCCAAGGCGTCAGAGGCTATCTGGCGCTTGTAGAGATACCCTCTTAATTGGATGGCTTTCAGGTTTATAGGCGCGTAATCAGGACCGTCACACTCCGGGGGCGTCGATCCGGCTCGAACCCAGAGGGGTAGAGCGATGGTGGCAATCGGTTCGCCTACCATGGCCCACAACGTGGAAAGAAGTGGATCCTCACCAGCCTGTATGCCTTGAACGACGTACGCCGATTTGGTGATATCACGGTTGATGGAATCGTGCGTGTGTAAAATGCCGTATGGCAACCCGATCGTTCTGCCCTGGAAGGGGAGGGGGTAGGGATCAATCTCTTCGTTTACGAGATCGCGCAGAATAGTCTGAAAAGTATAGCTCTGCGATATGAAATCACCGGCATACGCCGAGTCCAGCATTGTCAGAGCGCGGTCGTGTCGATGCTGTCCAACGTGATTGGGTCCACCCATATAGCCGAAATTGGCGCGCACCATGTAACCGTTGGGTGCCGCCAGGGGATCATCCAGGTCGAGGCGGAAATACTCGTAGCTGGCAGCCTCGAAAAAAGCTCCATCGCCGTAGGCATCGATGACACCGTAGATGGCCGGCCGGGTGCGGCCGGAATCAGTCGTCATCATGATCAGTTCAAAATCGTCGACAGTCGCACAGTTCTTCAGTGCATCCCGGATAATGTATCCATCATCATCTGGCCCGGGAACTAGATCGCTGAAGTTCCAGGCGTTGGCGTTCTGGATGGCGAAGCCCGTCTCGTTCACACCGCCCCACGCCTGGTCAGTTACATCGGCGTAAGTGACAGTGATGTAGGCGTAAGTGCCAGAGTTATCATAGACGAATTCCTGCATCTCATTGGATACGTCGCGGGATTTCCAGAGCAGCGGACGGCCATCCTGGGT
>JALGZU010000216.1 GCA_025774735.1 candidate division LCP-89 bacterium
TTAAAATTCTTTCTCAATTTAGACAATTTATAAACATTTTCTCTATTTAGGGCTTGACTCTGATATATATTGTTATTATATTCACAGAAGTAATGTTATGTTTGTGTTATTTTGTGGGTATAATTGGCGGGTGTTTCCTTTTTTTCGCTTTATTTGTGAAATTTGTATCATATTTTTTTCTCTCTCTTTGTGAAAATTATGTCATTTCTGGACTTAACGGATATCACATCACACCATTTACTCTATAGAGGGATCATCTATGGCAAAATCAAACCTAATCCCCCCACACGGTGCAGATGAGCTAAAAATTCTGCTCCTGGAAGGCGCGGCGCGCGCGGAAGAGTTGCAGCGTGCCCAGTCGTTGCCCAAGGTGATGATGTCATCGCGCGAGGTTGGCGATCTCATCATGCTGGGTATCGGGGGTTTCACTCCGTTGGACGGCTTCATGGGGCATGATGACTGGAAGGGCGTCTGCGCCGACATGAAGATGAGCAACGGGATTTTCTGGCCCATCCCCGTCACTTTATCCGCTGACAAAGGCGTCGCCGACGGCATTTCGACCGGTTCGGACGTGGCTCTGGTGAATGCCGAAGACGACGAGATCATGGGCACCATGACGGTGCAGGAAAAATACAGCATCGACAAGGATTTCGAATGTCAGAACGTCTTCACCACGACGGATTCCGAACATCCGGGCGTGAAGATGGTGATGGAGCAGAAGGAAGTCAACCTGAGCGGACCGGTCAAGGTTCTATCGGAGAGCACTTTCCCGACTGAATTCGCCGGCATTTATCAGCGGCCTGCTGAGAGCCGCAAGGTTTTCGAGGAGAAGGGCTGGAAGGACATCGCCGCCCTGCAGTTGCGCAACCCGATGCACCGCAGCCACGAATACCTGGCCAAAATCGCTCTGGAGGTGATGGACGGCCTGTTCATCCACCAGTTGGTAGGCAAGTTGAAACCGGGCGACATTCCTGCGGACGTGCGAGTGGATTGCATCAACACTCTGGTTGACAACTATTTCCTCAAGGATTCCGTTGTCGCCGGCGGTTACCCGCTGGACATGCGTTACGGCGGCCCGCGCGAGGCGCTCTTACACGCGACGTTCCGTCAGAACTTCGGGGCCAACTACATGATCATCGGCCGCGATCACGCCGGAGTCGGCGAGTACTACGGACCGTTCGACGCTCAGACCATTTTCGACGAGTTATGGGATGGGGCTCTGTTGTGCCGCCCCTTGAAAATCGACTGGACGTTCTGGTGCTTCAAGTGCAACGGCATGGCTTCGATGAAGACGTGTCCGCACACGGAGAAGGGCGACCGCCTGTTCCTTTCGGGGACCATGCTGAGGAGCCTGTTATCCGAGGGCAAGGTGAACGAGATTCCGGCGGAGTTCAGCCGGCCGGAGGTATTGGAGATTCTGAAGGAGTACTACGCCGGACTGGAAGAGAAAGTCGAAGTAAAGGTGCACGGATACGCCACCGGTGAAGCCAAGAAGAAGTAGAACAGAACAATACAAATAGATGGAGTCGTCGGCCTTGCAAAGAGCTGACGAACGAAGATCTTACCTTTACAGGAGGATTAAATGCCAAGTTTCGTCATCAACGAAAAGTGCGATGGGTGCAAAGCACTGGACAAGACTGCTTGCCAGCACATTTGCCCCAACGACCTGATTGTCCTGGACCAGGACTCGATGAAGGCATTCAACCGTGAACCCGAGATGTGCTGGGAGTGCTACAGCTGCGTCAAGATTTGCCCGACCCAGGCAGTGGAAGTTCGCGGTTATGCCGACTTCGTGCCATTGGGAGCTTCGGTGACCCCGCTGCGCGGCACCGATTCCATTATGTGGACGGTGAAATTCCGCAATGGAATGTTAAAACGCTTCAAGTTCCCGATCCGCACCACAGAAGAAGGAAAAGCGGTGCCCGATGGCGGTTTCGATACCGGGACCGAGGATCTCAAATCACCCATTCTTTACACCGAACCCGGATCATCTGGGATGTCTGAAATTCCGTCGTTGAAGTAATTAAAAAATTAACCATAAGGAGAATAACCGTGGCAGATTTTCAAACCAGAGAAGTCTCAACTGATCTGCTCATCATCGGCGGCGGAATGGCGGCGTGCGGTGCGGCAGTTGAGGCGGCTTACTGGGCCAAGAAACAGGGCCTAAAAGTCACGTTAGTCGATAAGGCGGCGATGGATCGCTCCGGCGCGGTGGCAATGGGTCTGTCCGCAATCAACCAGTATGTCGGCCTGAAAGACGGCGAAAATACGTTGAAGGATTACGTGGATTACGTTCGCAACGACCTGATGGGCATCACCCGTGAAGACCTGGTGGCCAACATCGCCCGCCACGTCGATTCGACCGTTCACCTGTTCGAAAAATGGGGTCTTCCTATCTGGACGGATGAAGAAGGGAAATACGTCCATGAAGGCCGCTGGCAGCTCATGATCAACGGCGAATCCTACAAGGTGGTGGTGGCGGAAGCCGCCAAGAACGCCCTGGGCATGGACGACATCTACGAGCGCGTCTTCATCACCGAACCGTTGATGAACGGCGACAAGTGCGTCGGTGCGGTCGGCTTCTCCGTCCGCGAGAACATCTTCTACGTCTTCAAGGCAAAGGCTGTCCTGGTCGCCATGGGCGGTGCGGTGCACGTCTTCAAGCCGCGCTCCTCGGGTGAGGGTCTGGGTCGCGCCTGGTATCCACCGTGGAACTCCGGCTCGAGTGCTTACTTCACTCTGAAGGCCGGCTGCGAAATGACCTGCCAGGAAGTGCGTTTCATCCCGGTGCGGTTCAAGGATGCTTACGGTCCCGTGGGCGCCTGGTTCCTCTTGTTCAAATCCCGCGCCACCAACGGCCTGGATGAGAACTACATGCAGACCCGCGCCGATGAGCTGGAGAACTGGGTACCTTACGGCAAGGTAAAGCCGGTTCCGGCGAACCTGCGTAACTGGCTGATGTTGCTGGACGTGATGGAAGGCAAAGGCCCGATCTTCATGCGCACCGAAGAAGCCATCGCCAACATCGCCGATGCTTACAAGGACGATCCGCAGGGGCACAAAAAGAAGATGAAGGAATTAGAATCCGAGGCCTGGGAAGACTTCTTAGACATGACCATCTCGCAGGCGATTCTGTGGGCAGCTACAAACGTGGCCCCCGAGGAGACCAAATCCGAAATCGCCGCGGCCGAGCCGTACTTCATCGGTTCGCACTCGGGCGCTTCGGGCGCCTGGGTCAGCGGTCCCGAGGATCTGCAGACTGCTCAGACCAAGGATCACTACTTCTGGGGCTACGGCCACATGGCTACCACCCCGGGCATCTTCTGCGCCGGCGACGCTTCGGGCGCTTCCAGCCACAAGTTCTCCTCCGGCTCCCACGCCGAGGGGCGCATTGCGGCCAAGGAAGCCGTCCGTTACATCGCCGTTGTCGAGGAACTGAAGGCTCGCATCCTGAAGCCGATGGACCTGTTCGAGAAGAACAAGGGCTACAGCAGCGACGATGAAATCCATCCGGAATACATCATGCCGAAGATGTTCATGTTCCGCCTGCAGAAGATCATGGACGAGTACGCCGGCGGCGTCTCCAGCCAATTCAAGACCTCTAAATCACTGCTGGAGAAGGGTCTGCAGCTGCTGCAATTCCTGCAGGAAGACAGCGAGAAACTGGCTGCTCCCGACCTGCACGAGCTGATGCGCTGCTGGGAGAACATCCACCGCATGTGGCAGGCTGAAGCCCACGTCCGCACCATCCTCTTCCGCGAAGAGACACGCTGGCCGGGATACTACTTCCGTTCAGACACTCCGGGGATGAAAGATGACTGGCTGGCTTTCGCCAACTGCACGTGGAAGAACGGCGAATGGGAAATGACCAAGCGTCCGGTACTTTACATCAACGAGGCACTCTAGTCAGTTCCCTGGGATTCCGAGGATAATCCCGCCCCAATAGTGGAGACCTCCAGGCGGCTGCAGCCGTCTGGAGGTTTATTTTGATATGGGATTCTTTAGTACCAGATTAGCGGTCGGTCTCACTAATTAGTAGACTAACATCGCCATAATGGCACCCGAATGAATTCGGGTGCCCAACTTACCAGCGCAAAGTGGTTGAAACCACTAACCACCTCTTGCTGTATACGAGGGCGATATGAAGATCGGATTTATGCAGTTGGCTCCCGTTCTGGGGGACCGGGATGCGACGATCGAGAAGATCGACCGGTTGATACCGGCGGCGGCCGATGCTGACATCCTGGTGCTGCCGGAGTTGTGCAATTCGGGTTATAACTTCCTCTCGAAGGAGCAGGCGCAGGAGTCATCCGAGGAAACCGGCAAGAGCCCCTTTGTGGACTACCTGCTTTCGCTCTGTTCTCGGCACAACCTCTACATCGTATCCGGCCTCAACGAGAGGGAAGGCGACTTCCTGTACAACAGCTCCGTTCTGGTCGGGCCCGAGGGCATCATGGGCAAGTACCGCAAGATGCACCTGTTCATGGACGAGCCGGACTATTTCCAGCCGGGGAACCTGGGGCTGCCGGTTTTCGATGTCGGGATCTGCAAGCTGGGGATGCTGATCTGTTTCGACTGGATATTCCCGGAAGCGTGGCGCATTCTGGCGATGAAGGGGGCGGACCTGATCTGCCATCCGTCGAACCTGGTGCTGCCAGGATTCTGCCAGGGAGCTCTGCCGGCCCATGCAATCATGAACCGGGTGTACATCGTGCTGGCGAACCGGATGGGGACGGAAGGGGATCTCACCTTCACCGGGCTCTCGACGATCATCGGTCCGAAGGGAGAGGTGTTGGCCAGCGTTTCCGCGACGGAAGAGAGCGTGGCCTTAGCCGAGATGGACGTCGCCGCCGCCCGTGACAAGATGATGACGCCTCGGAACCATGTCTTCGGGGACCGGAGGCCGGAAGAGTATGGGTTGCTGGTGGAGAGAATATAGAGAGTTTATTTGTCTGAACCACAGATTACGCTGATTACGCAGATTACACTGATTTTTGTTAATCATTCTACCCAAGAAATGCTCTTACTCTTTGACTCAAACTACACAAACACCTTGAAATGGCGAAGAATTAATTTTAAATTATCTACACTATGGAAAACGACAAAAAAAACACCTGCCCGCACTGTGGAGCGAGGCTGCTGAAGTGGCTGCCTCCGGCGGAGTCGTCTTGGGGGGCGAACGTGCAGCTCGCCTGTTTCAACGACGAGTGCTCGTACTACGTGCGGGGCTGGGATCACATGATGAAGAAGTACGAGGTCAAGGCGTCTTACCGCTACCGGTTCGATCCTGAGACGGGCGAGACGGGCCCTCTGCCGGTCTGGTCATCCGCCGCGATCCGCGAACGCATCGTACCTACCGAGACTGAGGACAAGGACCATGAGTGAGATAGAGAACCTGAAGAAGACCATCTTAGAAGAGTATCCCCGCCTGACGGAGGACGACACCTTCCGCTTCGCCTGCAAGCCGGGCGTGCCCTGTTTCAACGACTGCTGCGGGGACGTGAATATCTTCCTGACACCCTACGATATCCTGCGGATGAAGAACGCGCTGGGGATCTCGTCGGAGCAGTTCCTGGACAAATACACGCTCACGCCGATCGAGAAGCACCAGAATTACCCGGTGGTGTTGATGAAGATGCAGGACAACGAAAAAAAGAGCTGCCACTTCGTCAGCCCGGACGGCTGCACGGTTTACAAGGACCGCCCCTGGGCCTGCCGGTATTACCCCGTGGGTCTGGCGTCTCCGAAAGAGGGCGAAGCGGAGGCCGAGCAGGAGTTTTACTTCATCCTGCGGGAAGACGTCTGCAAGGGATTCGATGAGGGCAGGGAGTGGCGCATCAGCGAATGGAGGGCGGACCAGGGACTGGAGGAGTACGACGAGTTCGGTCAAATGTTCAAAGACATCACCCTGCACGACTATTTCGCCCAAGGCAAAGTGTTGGATCCTCCCCGCATGGAGCTCTTCCATTTGGCGTGCTACAACCTGGACAAATTCCGTCTGTTCATCACGGACAGCACTTTCCTGAACCGCTTCGAGATCGAACCGAATACTCTCGAGAAGATCAAGGCGGACGACGAGGACCTGCTGCGGTTCGGATTCCGCTGGCTGAAGTTCGCTCTATTCGCCGAGAAGACGATCAAGATCAAACCGGCAGCCCTGCGGGGATAGCCGATCATCAGACAATACGCCGAGTGATACCACTCGGCTTTTTTATATCCGAACGACAGACCGGGGGATATACGGCATGATCACATTTCCCATAAGCGGAGTTGAGACTTACTGGTGGCTGCCTGTTCTGGTGATGTTCGTCATTTCGACCTTCACTTCGATGGGCGGCGTCTCGGGCGCATTTCTGCTATTGCCCTTCCAGATCAGCGTTCTGGGCTTTACGGGACCGGCAGTCAGTTCCACCAACCTGCTCTACAACATCGTGGCTATTCCCTCGGGTGTGCTGCGCTACTACCGCGAGAAACGGATGGTGTGGCCTCTGGCGGGCGTGATCATCGCAGGGACTCTGCCGGGCGTGTTCATCGGGGCTCTGATCCGGGTGACGTATCTGCCGGATCCGGAGAAATTCAAGCTCTTCGCGGGCCTGGTACTGCTCTACCTCGGGGTGAGGCTGGGGATTGACATCTTCCGCAAAGAGAAGACGAATTCAGGTCAATCGGAGGACGATTTCAGCGTATCCGATCCCTATTTAAAATTCAGGCGTCTGGGCTATATTTTCAAGGGAGAGAGCTTCACTGCATCGACCCTGATGATCGGCGGGATCAGCCTGGTGGTGGGAGTCATCGGGGGGATTTACGGCATCGGAGGCGGAGCAATCATGGCGCCTCTGCTGGTGGCGATGTTCCGGCTGCCAGTGCACACGATTGCGGGAGCGGCGTTATTGGGGACGTTCATATCATCGGTGACCGGGGTGGCATTTTACACCCTCATCGCTCCATTTTACGCGGGCAGCGGGCTGTTGATTACACCCGACTGGCTGTTAGGTGGGATGTTCGGCATCGGTGGGGCGATGGGGATGTACGTGGGGGCCAGGCTGCAGCGGTTTGTGCCGGCGCGTGCGATCAAGGTTTTATTGACGGTGATCCTGCTCTTCGTGGCGGGTAAATATATCGTGCAGTTTTTCGTTTAGGATTTGGAGCTCTTCTTCTTATCCCCTGAAGAGCCGATTTTCTTCCCCACCTCCTCATTCGCTTCCATGGCTTCCGGCAGAATGCGCATGAAATTTTTCACCAGAGCCTGTGAGAAGGCATCCAGAGCCCGGTATTCGCTCAGGTGAAATCCTTCCTTGAATCTCTCCAGTTCGGCTTTCCGCATCTTATTCAAGACCTTGTGCATTTCGAGGAGCCTGGTCTCCTGCCTCAGCTTGGCGCGCCAGAGGGAGTAGGCTTTGACCTGCTCTTCGACCATGGATTCGGCCAGGGGAACGTCTCCGGCGCGCTGGCTCTCGCTGTGATCGAGGTAGCGCTTGACGTCCTGGAGATCCAGGATGACGATACCGGGCAGATCAGCCACACCGGGATCGACATCCCGAGGTATCGCCAGATCGATCAGATAGCGGGGGCTGTCCCCGGGAGCATACTCACCGAAATGGCTGCGATTAATCAAGTAACCGGGCGCCGATGTAGCGGTAAAGAGGACATTCACTTCCGGAATGAGATCAGCGATATCTTCGAGTGGGAGTGTCCTGGCGTTGAAGGGTGCTGCCAGTTTATGGGCTTTTTCGGGGGTGCGATTAGCGAGGCTGGCGGGCACTCCCAAGCGGGTCAGGCCGTCCAGAATTATTTCGGTGATCTCGTTGACACCGATGACCAGGGCGGTTCCGGGCGGCGACCCCTCCAGGCGGGTTTTGTACATTTCCAGTGCAGCGGCGGGGACGCTTCGGGGACCGTCGCCAACGCTGGTTTCGGTGCGAACTTTCTTTCCAACCTGGAAGGCCAGGTGGAAGAGTTTATGGAGGATTTTACCAGGCGCTCCGACGGAACAGGCGGCACTGTAGGCTTCCTTCAACTGGTGGAAGACCTGGTCTTCGCCGAGTACCATGGAATCCAAGCCGGCGGCGACAATGAAGAGATGTCGGGCGGCGGTGGTCTTCTGGTGACAGTAGCAGATGTCACGCAGCTTTTCGAGGTCCGACGAGCCTCGCTGGCGGTAGAAATCGAGGACCGATTGCAGGTGATCTTTCTTGTCGGGGGTGAACTGGTAGAATTCGACGCGGTTGCAGGTGCTCACCACAACGGCCTCGTCGCAGCCGGAGATCTCCTGATAGGCTTCAGAGGCGTGCGGCAGTTCGGCCCGGTTGAGCTGAAATCCTTCCCGCTCTACGAGGGAAGCGGTTCTATGACTGAATCCACAAACGGAGAGGCCCATTTTCTTATCAGATCCGCATCAAATCGGAAAGCGTTTCATGAAATTCTACCATGTAGTTATGCCCCTACTCCTCTTTTTGAGCATCGGCGTCAACCGGCTCCAACAGCGGGCAGCGTTCTTCGTCGGAATGTGCGTGGGTTTTCCGGTGCAGGCTTTTAACGGCATTGGCAACGTTGCCGTAGATATGGTCTTCGCCGAGCTTTTCGAAGAGGTGGGTCCGTTTCATGGTTTCGATTACATTGTCGTTCAATCCACTCATGGAGAAGTCATAACCGGCTTCG
>JALGZU010000704.1 GCA_025774735.1 candidate division LCP-89 bacterium
CTGGATGTTAGTTGTTATACTATCTTTTCTGGGGGTAATTCCTATTATTACGTTGCCATCAGCGAAGGCGCTGGCGCTCCGGGTTGGTTGGAGATCTTTTGGGATGAGAATCCCGGTGTTATGGCTAGTTCGGTACCTTTAGCGGGACCGGGTAATGGAATACATGTAGAAGGTAATACTGCATATATCTTTGAAGGATCAGCCGGGTATGAAGTATTTGACGTCTATGCAGCCTATAGTATTACCTGGTTGGCTCATTGTGAGGAACCCGGCGGTGCCCGCGGCTTAGAGCGGAGTGGCAACTATGCCTACGTCGCCAATTACAGCGCCGGGATGACCGTCCTGGATTTGACGGATCTGGCGAATCCAGATAGCGTGGCGACGGTTTCAACGGGAAGCTATTGTTATGATGTTGTGGCTGAAGAAAACTACGCTTACGCAATAGACTTCTCGGGAGAGTTAAAAGTCTTCAATGTTGAGAGCCCCTCTCTTCCGTACCAAGTAGGCTCGCTCACAGGACCTGAAGGCTTTAGCTGTATGGACATCAACACTGCTTATCCTAATCTCTACATTGGTTGTTATAATGGTGGAGGAGTACATGTGGTAAGTATCGCCACTCCATCCCAACCTTACTATTGGAGTGAAATTACATGCAATTCAGATGTTAATGATGTTACAGTTGCAGATACTATCCTTTATGTATCTGCTTCTGAAGAAGGTGTGCTGATTTACAATGTGGCATCTTCTCCTAATCCCAGCCTATTGAGTGAATACGTAACTGGAGATAAAGTTTATATGGTCGCTGAGAATGAAAACATAATCTTTGTGGCTGCTGGAGCTGAAGGAGTCCTAATTTTGGATGTGTCCGATCCGGCTGCTCCCACTTTGCTGAGTACTTTAACCATCGAGGGTGATGTGTTAGGGAAGCGCATATTCCGTCACCAACCCGCTATCGCCTATCTGGTTAACATCATACGATTCGCCGGGGCGGGCTTGTGAGGCAGTAACGTGGAGTGCCGGGCACGTTTTGCTCTGCGATACTTATTCCCTTGAAATTTATGAAATTGAAGGTGGTCTGCTCCCGGAAATTTCTCTCTCAACTAGTCTACTTGATTTCGGTGCGGTGCCTGTTGGGGCGCAGTCGAATCTGCCGTTGACCATCTACAACATCGGCAGTGATACCCTGGTTTTATACGAAATCACGACCAGCGATCCCGTTTTCACCACCGATTTCAATCCGGCTGATAGTCTGATCGCACCTGGAGACAACCTCTTGCTCACGGTCACATTCACGCCCGAAGAGCTCACACCTTACAACGGCACCTTGTCCATCGAAAACAACGATGTCTACACCACCGTGGTACTTCAGGGTGAAGGGAATGAAGGGATGGCCATAACGTTAACGCCCTACAATCCTCCCATTATAATTCCTCAGACCGGGGGCAGTTTTGATTTTCATATCGCCGTCGTTAACAGCCAGCCCGTGCCTCAGACTTTTGATACTTGGATCATGGTCACCCTGCCGAACGGCATGCAGTATGGCCCGGTATTGGGCCCGGTTAACCTGACTCTTTCCGGCGGCGAATCCATCAATCGGGATCGCACCCAGTCTGTGCCCGGAGGCGCACCGCCTGGAACTTACACCTATACAGCTTATGTCGGTGATTATCCCATAGAGATCTGGGATCAGGACAGCTTTCCATTTGAGAAGCTACCCGGCGGGACCGGCGCGCTGGTGAGCGATTGGGAGAACTTTGGCGAAAGCTTCGACCCCTGGCTGAGCGTTGTACCGGAGAAAATCCCTGATGAATACGCACTGCAGGCAGCCTTCCCCAATCCCTTTAATCCAGTCACCAGCCTGTCATTCGCGCTGCCCGAGGCAGCCGAAGTGAACCTGTCGGTGTACGATATATCCGGTCGTCGTGTGGTCACTTTAATCGATGGTTGGAACGATGCAGGAATCCACGAAGTGACCTTCGACGCGTCCGGTCTGGCGTCGGGTATCTACCTCTACCGCTTTCATGCCGGAGTGTTCAGTGCCAGTGGGAAGATGGTGATGATGAAATAGGGAATAATGTTACACGTTAAAGAATGGTCGAACTATAAGGCGGCGAACAACCGCCTTATTTAATTTTGTTGCGCGCCATCAAGATTTTAACATCCAATTAGACGTATATTTCTGAGCCCTTTTAAAAAAACGCTTGCAATCA
>JALGZU010000217.1 GCA_025774735.1 candidate division LCP-89 bacterium
ATAGTGAAAAATGCGCATGGTTCTTTCCGCAGGAAGATGGGGGGATTCACTCCAACACTGCGCAAATGTAAGCAATAATTCCCGCTAAAACAAGCGAAAAAGATAAAATCACCTTATGCTGAAAATTTTGCACATTAAAAAAACCGGCTTGCGCCGGTTTTACATCAGAAGTCGCCTGATTATTTAATTCGAATGAGCCGCAGTGCCTGGGTCGATTGCTCCGTCTTGAGCACGGCATAGTAAATACCGGAGCCTAACGGACCTGCAGTCCAGTGATATTGATAAACACCGGGCTTAAACACACCACTTTCGATCATAGTGACCAAGCGGCCGGCCTGATTATAGACCGCCAGGGAACCAAACTGTTCGCTGGGTAGACTGATACGGATGGAAGTCGTGGGATTGAAGGGATTCGGGAAAGCCTCGATCAAGTTGTAATCATAAGGAGATTGCGTTCCCTGAGGCTCCACACCAGTGGCCTGGAAGTAAGGAAAACAGCCCATATCGGCTCTGCTGCCATCCGGATCGGTGGGGCTGAGCGGATTGCCGGTATCGATACAGGGTGAATGCGACTTCAGGTTGAAATCACCTGCCTCTGCATTGACGAAGAATGGATCGGAGCTGATGCAGGTTGTACAGGGGACACAATTGATAAAATTATCGACATGGTTGTAGATGTCGCTGTGCCCCATGTTCGGCATGCTTCCCACCAGGGGAGCGACAATGCCCTGGGATGACGAATCACCGTAGAGAATACAATTTTCGATGGTGGGATTGGAGTTTTCCCAGATGTAAACGCACTTGTCGGCAAAGTGCCTCGATTTGACCACCACCGTGTTGTTGACGAAGCTCGGATAGTTACAGTCGTCCAGGAAAATGCCATACGCCTGGCTCTGGGAGAAAACGTAGACCAGGTTATAGAAGAAATATCCCTTGTTTACGTGATCGAGCCAATACCCGAAGGAGAGCCCTTCACCCTGCACGTTGATAATGGAATAGGTCACCTCCGGAATTGAGAGGCGACCCCGGATACCTACTGCCAACCGAGAGGGATCGGAATTGATGGCCGTGATCGTGCAGTGCCGGATAGACACGTCGGAGTCTTCTATGCGGATGGCGTCAACTTCTATCCCCTCGGCCTGGACGTCACATTCGAACAGAATCAGATCCGATGAGTTCGCATAGACACCCACAGATTTGGCTCGAATGGTGGAGAAACGGATGGTGGGCTGACAGTTTTCGGACCGGATGCCGTACAGCGGTCGTTCGATGTGGACATACTCGAGGACTGAGTTGCAGGCGTTCATTCCGATGAACCAGACACCCTTCCACGACGGTTTTTCGTAATCCAGGAAAAGGATGGAGTCGTCCACTGTACCCTCTGCAAGGAGAGTTCCATAGACTATCAGAGTATCAGAGTTGTCGAAGAGGACTACGACCTGCGGCTCGATGGTCAGCGTATCGTTGGCGAGCACTACGATGGTGCTGTCCACAATGTAGGGACTTTCAGCCGCCGTCCAGGTTCCGGAAACCGGACCACCGATGGTGGTCGCCCCCTGCGCCACCAGGGGTATCATCAGAAGTGAGCAGTGCAAGAACCACGTCTGAAATGAGATCTTTCTCATTTGGTCCTCGTGGAAAAATCTTGCAAAAACCTTGGTTCAGTGTAGAAGGTACAAAATAAAAATTAAAAAGTCAAGCTAAATAGAAAAATAATGCATTTTTTTCATCCAGACAGGCTGGATTACACGATTTCCCCCTTCTCTCGTTCTCCTGCCATATTATACGTACAGGGTTTAAATTTGTTGCTGTGAGAGAGGGAATGTGAAATCCAAAGACAAAAAACCTCTTGACATCGTATCTTAAATAGTCTAAATTTATTACTTTAAATACAGTTCACTGGAAATGGCAGACCAACGCTTGATTGCCGGCAATCGCAAAGCCCGGCGCGATTATCACATTCTGGACAAATACGAAGCCGGCATCTGCCTCCTCGGAACGGAGGTCAAGAGCCTGCGCATGGGCAATGCCAACCTGAAGGACAGCTACGCCGCTGTGAAAAATGGTGAAGTGTTCCTGTACAACCTCCATATAGGGCCCTACGACAAGGGAAACATCGCTAACCACGATCCCCTGCGAGTGCGGAAACTGCTCTTACAGAAGCGTCAAATATCCAAACTGGCTGCTGCCACCAATGAAAAAGGTCTGACTCTCGTGGCTTTATCCCTCTACTGGAAGGGCAACCTGGCCAAAGTGGAACTCGCCATCGCCAGAGGAAAGCGACAATACGATAAACGGGAAGCCATCACTCAGCGAGAACAATCACGCGAGCTGGATCGCGTGATGAAAGATAGAATGAAATACAACCGCAAATGAACGTACAGCCGTCCAAGTTCCCCCCCGTCAAAGAGCAGATGGACCTGCTGATACGGGGCGCGCATGAAGTCATCTCTGAAGAAGATCTCGAGAAAAAACTGGATCGCTCCCGGAAGCAGAAAAAGCCGCTCATAATCAAGCAGGGATTCGATCCGTCCGCCCCGGACCTGCACCTGGGGCACGCCGTCTCCATCCGCAAGCTGAGCCAATTCCAGCAACTCGGGCATCAGGTGGTATTCCTGATCGGGGACTTCACCGGGATGGTCGGCGACCCTTCGGGACGCTCCAAGATACGCCCGCGTCTCTCCAAAGAAGAAGTCCTCGAAAACGCCCAGACATACAAGGAGCAGGTATTTAAAATCCTGGACCTCGGGAAGACTCAGATCCGGTTTAATTCAGAGTGGCATGAAAAGCAGGATATCTACCAGTTTCTGGACCTGATCGGCAGATATACCGTCGCCCGCATGCTTGAACGTGACGATTTTCTGAACCGCTACAAGGAAGGGGAACCGATCTCCATGCTGGAGTTCCTGTACCCCCTCCTCCAAGCTTATGACTCAGTCGCCCTACAAACCGACGTCGAACTGGGAGGTTCGGATCAGAAATTCAACCTGTTACTGGGGCGCAAAATCCAGGGTGAATTCGACCAGGAGCCTCAGGTCGCATTCATGATGCCGCTCCTGACCGGGACTGACGGCAAGGAGAAGATGTCAAAATCACTGGGAAATTACGTCGGCATCTTCGACAGCCCCGAAGAGATGTACGGCCGGATCATGTCCATACCGGATACGCTGATTCTGGATTATTATACGCTGACCACCGATGTTCCCGCCGCTGACATTAAACAGATCGGCCATGATCTCGATGAGGGCAGCAGTAACCCGATGGAATTCAAGCAGAGGCTGGCCAGGGAGATCGTACAGATATACCACAGCGCCGAGGATGCTTTGAGAGCTGAAGGAGATTTCCTGACGCGCTTCCGGCACCGCGCCGTCCCGGATGATATCCCCGAAATAGCAGTCTCTTGGACGGACTCATCCATCCCCATCCGGGACCTCCTCATATTAACAGGCGCAGTCAGTAGCGGCGGCGAAGCCAGACGGATGATTCAGGGCAACGCCGTTTCGATTGACGAGGAGAAAGTCGATGATTTCCGCCAACTCATCCTCTTCAACGCCCCTTTAATTCTAAAAGTCGGCAAACGCAAGATCTATCGCGTCATTCCAACCTCCGGTGATGGAAACTAAACTGGATTATTTCAAAAAAGCGGTGCTGGCGGATCTCGATCGAGTCGATCGGGAAATGCGCCAGGTCCTGTCCAGTGACGTTCTTCTCGTCGACAAAGTGGCTCGTTACATCGTCCGCCACAAAGGGAAAAGCCTTCGCCCTATTCTCACGCTCTTGAGTGCCCGCCTGTTCAGTAATCCCAATGACAATACGGTGAAGGCCGCCGTCATTGTCGAACTGCTCCACACTGCCACGTTGGTCCATGACGATGTTGTGGACGATGCGAAAGTAAGGCGCGGCTTTCCTTCCATCAATGCCATCTGGAAAAACAAAGTGTCCGTTCTGGTGGGAGACTACCTCCTGGCGAAAGCACTGACGGAGATGCTCGACCTGCGTGATTTCGACGTTCTGGATATCCTTTCGCTGACCGCCCGGCGTATGAGCCGCGGCGAACTGCTACAGATCGCCAAAGCCCGGAAACTGGATATCACGGAAGAAGTCTACTTTGAAATGATCGGGGATAAGACGGCGGCTCTCTTCTCAGCCTGTTGTGAATTGGCGGCGGTGACGTCCGGATCAAACGGTGAACAACGGGATTCTTTGCGGCGCTTCGGAGAAAAACTGGGTTTGTCGTTCCAGATCCGTGATGACATTCTCGATTTTGAGGGCCAGAAATCGGTCATCGGCAAGCCCACGATGGGGGATTTGAAGGAGAAAAAGATTACGCTGCCTCTCATCTATGCTATCACCCAGGGTGATAAGAAGGACCGACGCAAAATCATCCGCATCATTGACCGGGGCATGAAGGCGAAAGATCGGCAATACGTGATGGATTTTATCTACGCCCATGGGGGTATTAACTACGCCACCGCTGTCGCGCAACGCTTGAAGTCGGAGGCTCTCACCAGCCTGAATCACTTCCCCGAATCCGATCAGAGTCGAACGCTCAGGGACTTCGCCGACTTTTCCATCGATCGGCGGCGCTGAGTTCCCCTGCCTATCAGCAGAGAAAAAGCAGACCCGCTGGGTCTGCTTTTTTTACACTACGAAGTCTTACCCCGACTTTATTTCTTGTTGTTCTCCTTGTAACCGATCCGGTCAAACGGATTTACAATGCCGGAAGCGATGTTGGTTATATGCGAGCTGATTCTCTTCAGGTAGCGAGCGTACAAGGCTATATTCACCGCTTCCGCCGTTGAGAACTCAGGATGCTCGTCTTTCAACAGCGTTTCCAGTACCTGGTCACAGGGTTGTGTCGAGTCTCGATGCCGTTGCATAATGGCCCGGGCCAGTTCATCGTCCTTCTTCTCGAATGCTTCGATGAGTTTGTCGAAGAGGTCCGAAATGTTCGTTTCGATTTCTCCTATACAATCTTCGAGTGGACCAGCGTGCAACTTCTTGGGATGCTGCTGCGCTAATTCGACGATGTTCTTCGTGTAATCGCCAATTCGTTCGATATCGATGATAACGCTCACGAGAACCAATCCGAATACAGGATCTTTCGAGGTGGTCAGGGCCAGATGAGCCAGCACCTTGCTGCGCACGTGTCTCTGATACTCGTTGATCTTGGCGTCCATTGCGAAGACGTCTAAGGCCAGCTCTGCAGTGTCACTCTCGCGAAGGGATCTGCGCGCCTCATCGAACATCAATTTATCGATCTTGAGAGATTCCAGGGAATCGGTATAGGCTTGGTGGAGCAGACCTTCCTTGCGGAACATCTCAATTAGCGCTTTAAACATGACGACTCACCTCATGATTTGAAT
>JALGZU010000218.1 GCA_025774735.1 candidate division LCP-89 bacterium
AATGAAGAGATTTTTAAAGACAGGAGGCATGGCAGATCGATTTATCCAAGATGACAATTGTTCTAATATAAGTGAACAAAACGCGCAAGTCAAGATCAAAACAGTGAAAATTTTATTTTCTTATTGCGATGATCTCTATTTTATACGTAAAACCTGGCGTAGTGTGTGAATAAAAAGTTTAAAATCTTCTTCCAGTACGGCTTTTAAATCCAGATGCACCCAACCTCTGTGTACGAAACCGATCAGAGGTGGATCTGCTTTACGCAGGCGAGCAGCTAAACTGGCGGCATTTTCGCCCTTGATTGAAATGCGGATCGCTGCCGAAGGAAATTCTTCAAGCGGCAATGCCCCGGAACCCAGTTGGCTTTGACTCTGGATGACCTCGATCTTGACGTCGTCCGGCACTTTCCCCGAAATAGTTTTATCAAACAGTTGTTTTGCTCTCTGTAAGGCATCGCTCTTACTCTCAGTCAACCGCGCTAAAACCGGGTGTCGATACAGAATATTACCGGGTGACAAGTATAATTTCAGGGTTTCCTCGAGGAAGGCGAGCGTCAATTTGTCGGGTCGGAGAGCTCGCATCAGCGGATTTTTCTTGATGCGCTTCAAGAAGTCATTTGCTCCGACCAATATTCCGCACTGGGGCCCGCCCAGGACTTTGTCTCCGCTGAAGGTGACGACCTGAGCGCCCGCTTTTAAGCTGTCCCGGACGACGGGCTCGTGTGGGAGCTTCCAATTCCGCAGATCCACCAGCACGCCACCACCGAGGTCGTGGATAACGGCAAGCCCTCGCTTGACGCACGCCGGTGCGATCTCGTCCATCGCTGGTTCGTGCACGAATCCCTTCACCCGGTAATTGCTGGTATGCGCTACCAGCACGGCTTTTGTCCCGGGCCCGATGGCGTCCAGGTAATCTTTGAGATAAGTCCGGTTGGTGGTGCCCACCTCGACCAGCCGGGTGCCCGACTTGCGCATCACCTCCGGCAGCCGGAAGGATCCTCCGATTTCGATCAACTGGCCTCTCGATACGAGCGTCTGCCCCCGGTTCGCCAGGGTGTTCAAAGCCAGAAGCACCGCGGCAGCGTTGTTATTCACCACGGCCGCGCTTTCAGCGCCGGTGATGAAAGTGAGCAGATCCTCAAGATTATCTTGGCGGTCGCCGCGCGTGCCCGTTTCGAGATTCAATTCGACATTGCAGACTCCTCGCACACGTCTGAAAGCTCTCTCGTAGGCTTCGTCAATCATCGGAGCGCGTCCCAGGCCGGTGTGAAGCAGGATACCGGTGCAGTTGATGACTCGATCTACTCGCGGTTTCAGAAACGCTTCGACACGTGACCTTATATTCCGGATGATTTTGCCCTCTGCCGGTAGATCACCCTCACCGCTGCGCAGGGCAGACCGGAGGTCTGACAATTCCACTTTACAGCAATATTTGACAAGATCATGCGAATAGGTTTCCGCGAGCTTATGTAAAACCGCAGATTCCATCAGGCGTCCAACCTGAGGCAGTTTTTTAAGACGATCTCGCAGGGTATCTTTCATCGTATCTATAGGCTTTGGTAAGCCGGTTAGAGTCCAGATTTGAGTCTTCCGAAAAATAATTGATTTACAGTCGAAACGCAAGTAAAATCAAGATAAAAATATATCAGAATAAAACCCCCGGTGATGGCCGGGGGTGTATTGATTACTTACTGATTCAATACAATGCGGTTAACTAGCTTTTATTATGTAGCCAACTGATGACAGCCGGCTACATACTTTTCTGCCTCACCGGAAAGAACTATTCGATCTCAACTCTGTGCTGCATCAGCATCAATGGTTCGCCATCGTAGAATTCCAGCATCAAGGCAAGTGGTTCGGCAGCTTCGTAAAGGACATCCGGTAGCGTTGAGGTGCGTGATGTCATAACGTCACTGAACATTCCAGCGAAGAACGGCTTCGGTTTGGGGTAAAAATCCAGCTTCAGTGGAACTGTCTCATCGATTCCCAGGCTGCCGCGAACGACGCTCATGGCGACGTCCATCCCGCCTATCATGTCGATTAAGCCCTTCTCCACTGCTTGACTCCCTGTCCACACCCTGCCTTCGGCAACCTTATCCAATTCCGCTTTGGACATTCCTCTCGACTCGGAAATTCTCTCGAGGAAATCGTCGTAAAACTGATCGATGGTCTCCTGCAACATCTCCATCTCTTCCTCGCTGAAGGGTCGGGTCGTTCTCCAGGCGTCTGCATGTTCACCGCGCTTGAAGGTGTGCGTGTTGTAGTAAATTTTTTCATAGAGACCCGCCAGGCTGACCTTCCCGCCGAGAACGCCGATTGAACCTGTGATGGTCCCCTCTTCCGCCACGATTGTGTCTGCCCCGCAGGCGATGTAATAACCGCCGGATCCGGCGACGTTGCCCATGGACACGATGATCGGTTTGCGATGCTTTTTATCGGTAACCGTACGCCTAACTTCGCGGTAGATCACGTCTGAGGCGGTGGCAGAACCTCCCGGTGAATCAACGCGCAGAATAATCGCATCTATAGACCTGTTTTCCCGCGCCTGGCGGATGGCCTCGGAGATGGTTTTCGATCCCATGTAGTCCGTGCCGAAGAAATCTCCCTGGCTTTCACCTGAAAATATGGGACCCTCAGCATATATCACGGCGACGCGTGGGATCCGGGTATCAGGCCAGTCCTCTACATATTCGGGCGACTGCCAGTATCTCTTCTCACTAATGGGGCTGAATTCTTCGTTTTCCAAACGGTGCACGATCTGATCGTAGTAAATCAATTCGTCGACTAAACCTTCATCCACCGCCCGGCGGCTGTTGTAAGCCCCTGCATCGATCTTCTCTTTGACTTCATCGAGAGTCCACCCTCTCCCCTCACCGATGCGTAAGCAGAGCTGGTCGTAGATGTCATCCAGCAGCCAGTTCAACATCTCAGCCTCGGGTTCGGAGGTATCTTCGTGAGTCAGCATGTTCGCTGCAGTCTTGTAGTCCTTCGCACGAGCGACCTGGACTTCGATACCGAGCTTATCCAGGGTTTTCTTCCAGTAGCCCATGACGAAAGCTAAACCTTTTAAATCCAGATAGCCGGTTGGCATAAGGTAAACTTCGTCGCACACGGAAGCCACGTAGTAGCTCTTTTGAGTATAGGATTCCGCATAGGCGATTAGTTCTTTCCCTGTCAGTTTAAATTCTTCCAGAGACCGCCGGATCTGTTGCGCTTGAGCGAACCCGTATTCCGGAGTCTCGAAGGTGATCAACAGGGCTTCGACTTTGGCATCGTTGGCGTAATGGATGATTTCCTGCCGCAGTTGTTGTAAAGTTTTTCCCCTTGTGCCGAAAAGGGAGAATCGCGGCTCGGATTCGAGAATTTCTCCGCCGATCGTTATCTCGACTGCACGCTTCGGAGGTGAGAAGATGTTCAGGTGGCGGTGGGAAGACAGCTGCACGTAGCTGGCGCTGTTTACTCGAAGGCCAGCGCCAGTCCTGCTCCCAGGAATTCACTCTCCGTCCGGTACTCCCCCATGAGCCAGATACCATCCAGCGGCTGGTATTCCAACCTGATCAGGGGATCCAGCTCTTCGCCGTAGTCATACGACGAGCTTTTGGTCAAAAGCAGATCACCGGACAGAGTGAGGCGGTGTTGGAAAGGGCGAAAAGCGAGAGCGAGATTGTAGGAAGTATTGTGTTTGACGCCATCCCAAACCGGCTCGTTGACGTCAAAGGCGGTAATGCCGGCGCTGATATACGGCAGCGGCCGAAAGCCCAGGCCCAGATTCCAGTTACCCGCCCGATCAACCGCCCGGTACCAGGTGTAACTCAGGCCGAAGTAGAGTCCCCCGGGCATTTCGAATCCTTTGGCCAGGGTGTAACGATTATATAGCTCCAGCTCGTTTTCGATAAATTCTCCGGCAAATCCGAGGCTGCCCAACTTCACCAGGATGCCGAGATCACCACTGATGGTGGCGTCATCGTAAGAATGGAGCAGAAATGTTTCGGTTCCGGGTCTAAAACCCAACCAGGCGGGATTACTCAGGATGGATACAGCGTTATCGGTGACGGCCGCAGAATATGATGGCAGCGCCAGTCCCTGAGCATGAGCCGTCGTAGTCAGTAGAACCATGAATAGAAAAGGGAATAACTTTTTCATATCATCCTCTATAAAATGTTGTAATTAAGTTCAGTAGAGCCTTTTTCTTTTATTCAGGTATTCCATCAGAGCCAGATCGTACGGCTGCCTTGTCTCGAAGAGGGCGTAATCTACTCCATTCTCACGGCAGCCGGACTTAAGAGTGTCCAGGAAGCGCTGCATTTCCTTTTGATAGGCGTCCCTCAGGTGCCAGGGTTGGGAGATGATCCTTTCGTCAGTCTCAAGATCGCGGAAGCGGGCGTCTCGCCCGAATGCGAAGCTCATCTCCATGGGATCGAGAACCTGTAGCACAATCACTTCATGGCCATCGTAGCGGAAGTGCTTCAAACCTGAGATGATCTTTTCAGGTTCATCAAGCAAATCGGATATCAAAATGATCAGACCTCTCCGCTTCATCCTCTCCGCCACGCGGTGCAAAGCCTCCGAGATGCCCGTGACCCCTGCCGGTTCGGCTCTGCTGAGTTCCTTCAGCAGAACGGTCAGGTAGCTGCGCACCGATCTCGGCGGCAGCAGTTTTCGCAGCTCGGCATCGAAGAGAGCCAATCCAACGGCATCCCGCTGCTCGATCATCAGATGCGCCAGGGCCGCGCTCAATTGGATACCGTATAGCAGTTTTGTTATACCCGTTGAGCTGAAAGCCATCGAGGCGGATCTGTCCAGTAGAATATACCCTTTTAAGTTGGTCTCTTCCTCGTAGCGCTTGATGACGTAGCGGTCGGTGCGGCCGTAAACCCTCCAATCGATGTGCCGGATCGAGTCGCCGGGCATGTAAGGACGGTGCTCTGCGAACTCGACAGAGAAGCCGTGATAGGGGCTCTGGTGGAGACCGGTAATGAATCCTTCCACCACGCGTCGCGCCAGGAGCTGCAAATTGGACAGGCGGGCGAGGGATTGTGGGGAAAGCAGCGTTTTATCTTCAGGCAAGGGCTTGCACTTATTTTTTAAGACCGGTTACGTTTCACTGTTTAAAAGTTTCTCAACGATCTGGGCGGCGCCGATTCCCTCGGCTTCTGCATTGAAACTCAAGACGAGTCGGTGTCGTAGGACGTGCAGTGCGACCGAACGGACATCATCCACGTCGGGTGTGGGCCTTCCGTCCAGTACGGCGCGTGCTTTGGCGCCCAGTATCAGGTACTGGCCTGCGCGCGGTCCCGCTCCCCAACGGATCCAGTCGTGAATGAACTTGGGAGCTTCCGGATCCCCTGGACGGGTTTTCCGAGCTAGCGAAACGGCGTATTCAACGACGTGGTCCGAAACCGGTACCCGGCGTATCAGATCTTGCAGATCTATGATTTCCGCACCTTTCAATACAGGAGTGAGGTCCTCTGGGGTGCTGCTCGTGGTCGTCTTCACGATAGTCAGTTCCTCTTTTTCGGATGGATAATCCACCCAGAGGCTGAACATGAAACGATCCAATTGGGCTTCCGGCAATGGGTAGGTGCCCTCCTGTTCGATGGGATTCTGCGTCGCCAGCACAAAGAACGGTTCCTGCAATGTATGAGTCGTACCCCCGGCTGATACCTGGTGCTCCTGCATCGCCTGCAGCAGAGCCGCCTGGGTTTTCGGGGGAGTGCGGTTGATCTCATCCGCCAGCACGATATTGGCGAAGACCGGACCGCGCACGAACTTGAATTCTTTATGACCGGTTGAGCGGTCCTCTTCGATGATTTCTGTCCCCGTGATGTCGGTAGGCATCAGGTCCGGCGTGAACTGGATGCGCGAAAAGGTGAGTTCCAGGGCTCTCGCCAGCGTACTGATCATCAAAGTTTTCGCCAGTCCCGGCACCCCGATCAGAAGGCAGTGTCCCCGCGACAACAGGCTGATCAGTAATCCTTCGATAATGCTGTTCTGCCCGACGATGACTTTGGCTAACTCTTCCTCTATTTTCCTGCGGGCTGTTTCCAACCGTTTCAACGATGTGATATCATCAGCCACAATTGCTCCAGCGTTTATCCTTCGTAATCAATGTACATCTCATTTAATATTATAAACTAAGAAATGTTCCGCTGATTGTCAATAAATTCTCTTGCTTTCTTGACAAAATCAATATAGATTGATCCCGCAAGTTTCGGAATTATAAATCGAATTTTACCTGGAATGAATGCCAAATCAACTGATTCAAACTCCAAGATCAGCCTGCAAGACTGCGACCGGGAGGAGTTACAAGATCTCGTTGCAACCTGGGGTGAAAAGCGCTTTCACGGTAAGCAGATCTTCGCCGCTTTGTTCAAGAGGCGCCTCGCAAATGCTGCGGCCATGACGGACCTGCCTCTGCGCCTCAGGAGCCGTCTCGCTGAGTTCGAGCCCTTCGATCTCCTTTCGCCGGTTCAAACGGTGTCCGCCGGAGATGGGACATTCAAAATTCTATTCGAGCTGCTGGACGGTAACCGCATCGAATCGGTCTGGATACCCGAAAAAGACCACGCTACGGTATGCCTATCGACCCAGGTCGGCTGTTCGCTCGATTGCACTTTTTGCGCGACGGGCAAGATGGGATTTAAGCGCAACCTCTCCACGGGCGAAATCATTGACCAAGTAATTCACTTTCAGCGGCAGGATGCCTCCACCAGGCTCCGCAACCTGGTCTTTATGGGTATGGGCGAGCCACTTCTGAATTTCCGGAGTCTGGTCAAGGCGATCCGCATCCTCTCTGCCTCAGATGGTCCCTCCATTTCGCAGTACCGCATGACCATTTCCACCGCTGGGCTCGTCCCCGGCATCCGTAAGCTGGCTTCCGAAGGATTAAAAGCCAAGCTGGCCATCTCCCTGAACGCCCCGACCAACGCGCTGCGAGACCGTCTTATGCCGATCAACCGGAAGTACCCTCTGGATAAATTAATGGGGGCTGCTTTCGAATTCTATAAAAAAATAGGCAAGCGTATTACCTTCGAATATGCGCTCATGCCCGGTTTGAACGACACTCCTGAAATGGTTCGCGCTCTGCGAGACCTTTTAACTAAAGTGCCCTGTAAATTGAACTTGATCCCGCTTAATCCTATCGACAAACGGAAGAGAAAACCGGCCGACTGGGATGCCATATTCGACCGGTTTTACGAGGTGTTCGCCAGGGAAAGAATTACTTTAACTCTACGGAAGAGCCGGGGGGCTGAGATCCAGGCTGCCTGCGGGCAGTTGGCGGGGAAGCATATGCCGGCCTGATAAACAGCTTCATGGTTTCAATAGTATTATGGGAAACGTATGTTCTGTTTTAAGCTTTGCCGCTTCTTCCTGGTCATAAACCAAAATTACGAAGTCCTCCCCTTTCAGTGATTTAAAACTTACATCTCCTTTAATCCGCCACTCCTTTTCCACCCGCCAGTCCCGTTTCCCGGATCCGATAATCTGAAAGAAGGGTCTGTCGTTTTCGCTGAGCATCTCATAGTTCCCCAGATCGCCGTATTGAACCGGTCTTGCGCCGGCTTCAATCAGTAACGACTTTCTGATCGCGATACCGCAGGGTTCGAAGGTCCAGCGGTGCAAACCGGGCCTCCACGCCAGCAATTTGTGCAGATCCTGCGGTGGCCGTGCCGTGAATGGAACGACGGGGTAACCGCCCTTGATCAACCTCCCGGATGCGCGTATGGCGCCCCCCCTCACGATTCTCACCAGTGTATCAAAACCTCCTGTTGGCTCCTCCCCACTTTCCATTAACCGCTTGAAGTAATCCGCCTTGGTTTCATCCGGCCAGGGACCATGGCTCGAGCGCGTCCAGTGAATCAGATAGTCGCGCGGTTTGTACCAGGACGGAAGAGGAACGTCCTCTGCAACAATCGCCTTTTCCAGTGGCTTAGCGGTTTCATAGGGAATTGCGAAGCGGCGATCCATGGCACCTTTATCCGGAGTTGACTCCCTGAGATACCTTTCAAAATTTCCCTTTGGACGGACACTCACAGGCACAAGCCGGTTGCTTAAAGCCATAATCCAGCGATCCCGCAGGGCGTATGCCTCCGTAGTTTTACGTTTTCGCCCTACAATAAGAGGCTTCAGTGCAAGCGTTCTCTGCTCATCCAAATCGAGGTCTATGACGGCCTTTGTTCTGTAAATATTGAAATTCTGAGCACTCCCACCGGGAAATACCAGCACGACCGGGAAACCCCTTTTACTCGCTGCCCAGGTTAAAAAATCCCAGGAAGTGGTATTCAGGCTGGAAACGATAGTGGTATTTACCGGATCGAACCCGTGGAGTGCCTCAAGAGTTTTTTCGATCCAGGCGCTGCTCGAGGAGAAACGAGGTGATTGGCGAGAGTTGAGAAGAGCGATTCGGTCGATTTTTAGAGTCTCAATAGGACCGCACAGTACGACAGGGGAAGATTCCGGTAATAAAGAGGGATTCGGGATCTCAGCAGGCAGATCAGTACGCTCAACACAAATCAATAAATCTGACATCGCCAACCTCAAAAAAGAAGCCACTCCCCATTTGAATCGGAAGTGGCATAGTGGAGACGGCGGGAATCGAACCCGCGTCCGAAATAGTGACCGAAGGACCCGCTACAGGC
>JALGZU010000219.1 GCA_025774735.1 candidate division LCP-89 bacterium
TGCGTTGCCAGAACCATCCCAAGTCAACCTCGCTATCTACGACGTTAGCGGCCGCCTAGTAGCGGAATTGATCGATGGCAGGCGCGCGGCCGGAACGCACCAGGCCACCTTCGATGGTTCAAATCTTGCCTCGGGGATTTACCTCTACACCCTAAAAGCAGGTGCCTACTCCAGCACGAGTAAGATGGTGCTGATGAAGTAAGGACAAACGCCGGATATGCTATCCGTTGCGTTTGTACAAGGAAATAAGTTGAAAAAGCCGAAACGCGATTAATGTGCGATTAAGGCAGATAAAAATACCCACATTTTCCCATAAGTACCAACTTGGGAGAATGTGGGTAAACTTTTGTAATTATTGGTTATCACCTTGTGCACCCAGAGGGAATCGAACCCACAACCTGCGGATTAAGAGTCCGTTGCTCTGCCTAGTTGAGCTATGGGTGCATCTGCTAAATATACGAAATTCAGCGCCTCTGAAACAAGTAAGAATTTACTATTTCACGATAACGGCTACCGGCCCTGGATTGCCGGCGTTAAAAGTTCGATAATCCTCTTACGTTCATCATCAGTTGGTATGATCTCCACACCGTGCCCTGAGTCCAGATAGAACAGCTGCAAGTGCGCTGGAGGTTTGCCCGTCAACTTCTCCCAACCCATAGAGTAGATCAAGAGCTGATCTCGGTAAAACACCGACGGTTCATCGGAATCCGGATCGAAATGGTCACTTTTATAGTCAACCAGGATCCATCCCCTGTCATTCTCGAAAGCCAGATCCACCTTTGCTCTCAGGTATTGCCCTTCCAGTTTAAAAAGGAAAGGGAACTCCCTGAAGACCCGCCTGGCATTCTGAATTTCCCGAGCTGTTGAAGATGTATAAAAATTGTTCAACAGGCGGAGGACGATTTCCAGTTCCCGGGGATCCGGAGCCCTACCAAACAGGCGCAGAGCTTCAGTAATGACCGTTTCTTTCATCTGGTTTGTTGGACAGTCCAGCGGCAGAATCTGGAGCAAGCGGTGAACCCATCGCCCCAGAGCGATCCCGTATTTTGGCGAAGGTTCATCAAAGCTGAGCCCGCTCTCTTCGGAAGAGACTGAAGCCGGCAGTGTGTTTTGCATGTGGAGAAGCTCGGTTACGGAAATGGGGCCTCGTTCGAGACCGGGAGGTGAGGGAAAACCTATCGGTGGACCGCTGAAGGTGCTTTTTTTAGAGGGTGCCAGTGAGGGAAGATCTTCCATACTCGGCATCATCTGCCAGGCCCGGCCCAACCGGATGCCGGTGAATCCGCCTTCTTCATCGGTGAGCGGGACGAATCCGAGGGGAGCAGAGTTCAACGGGAATAGCATCTCTTGATTTATTTTGAGCACTTTAGTCAGAGTTTTAAACCATCCGCCAGTCCGCTGAACCTCATCCCGATTAACGGTACACGATGAGGAGAGAATAAGCTTTTCCCTGGCCCGGGTCATGGCGACGTAAAGGATTCTCTCGTTTTCAGCCTCCTCCTTCTGTTTTCGAAATTCACCGATTGCCTCGGATAGAGCAGGTTTGAACCTCTCCTGGGGCAGTTTTCCGTCGAGACAGAATGCGCCGCCCAATTCCCGGGCGTAAGCGAAGGCGCTTTCCGACCTGCGGGGGGAGTAATTCATATCGAATACCGCTACGATGGGAGCTTCCAGACCCTTGGCAGCGTGGACGGTCATAATCTGAACGGCGCCTCCTTCTGCTTGCGGATCGGCGGCGCTGCCTTCCTGGAGATCGCGGATTCGGATCTCCTCGAATCGTTCGCGGAGCCGGGTTGACGGTTGAGCTGCGTAAGTATCGCACAGTCGCAGGAACTTGCGCACGTTGCTGCGCATCAGGGCACCGTGCTCGATTGTCGCCCAGTAAGATTCGAGACCGGTTTCTTCGATCCAGATTTCCACCAGGTCGCGCAGAGGTAGACGATCTTTCAGCAGATATAATCGATCGAAAATAGTCAGAAACCGCTCTGCCCGGGCGGGGAGGTCACTCTCTGCAACAGCCTGACCGGATAAAATATTAAGACCTTCATAGAGGCTGCGCCTGGTTTTGGTCGAGGTTTCAGAATCACCCGAACCATCTCTCGCAGCAATACTGGTGGCCAGCAGGTCATCGTCGCTGAAATTGATCTCTGGAGACTTCAAGAGACACGCCAGACTGAAGGAGTCTCCCGGATCCTCCAGAGATCGCACGAGAGTCATTAAATCGGTGATCTCCAGGGCATCCCAAAATCCGCGACCTGCGGCGACAATGCAGGGGATACCGAGTCTGTTAAGAGCGGTCTCGATGTATTCGAAGCTGCTGCCCGCCCGCACCAGGATCCGCACGTCTGACCACTCCGCTTTGCGAAGCTCCCCATTCCCTTTCCTGTTAAAGACTTGAAAGGATCCTCCTTCCACGAGGTGATAGATCCGGCGCGCTAAGAACTCTGCTTCATCTTCACGGGCTGCCTGGCGGGTCGCACCTCTGGCGATCAGCAGTTCGACGCTGTAATCGTCCTCCGCTGCCGCCGTTTCGGGATATTGGGCCGCTTTCTCCAGCTTGAGAAAAGGCAGGTCCGACTTCTCTTTCCAGAGCATTGCAAAGAAACGGTTAGCCGCATTCAATACCGGTTCCCGTGACCGATAGTTGTCCCGCAACGGAATAGCCTCTCCCGTTCCCTTTTCCGCATCCTGAACAAATTGATTGAAGAGAGTAACGTCGGCGTGTCGGAAGCCGTAAATGGATTGTTGTCCATCGCCGACGGCGAAGACAGGTGCACCTTCACCCAGCTTATTGATGATCCGCCATTGCACCGGGTTAAGATCCTGCGCTTCGTCGATCAAGATCTTATCAACGACGGGAGTGGTGGCGAACCCTCCTTCCAACACCTGCAGGGCAATCTCTTCGAGATCGAGGAAGTCCAGGCTCCCCGCAGCACGCTTGGCGGCTTGATAGTCAGTGGAAAAGTCTGTGAACAGGTGGTTAAGAATGTCGCAGATTGTGTTATAGTCTTCCTGAAAATATTCCCCCAGCAGGAGAGTTACCAAATCCACTTTCACCCGTTTCAGAACCGGCTTAAGAACATTACTGACCTGAAGACTGATACTGGAAAGGTTGCCGGCGATGTCGTAAACCATTCCTTTTTCGTCTTCGGGCTGCACCAAATACTGACGGAGGCCGTAAGCAGCGCTGCTGGCTTTCTCCCCGGACTTAGCGGGAAGTCCCTCTGGATCGGTTAACAGCGCGTTCAGGCTCGAGAGGAGCTCTTCTGCCAGGGATCGAATGTACTCCCTGTCGACCTCCAGACGGGTGAAGGGATTGGCCAAGTCTCCTCCAGCGCACCGCACTGCTTCAACCAGGCTGATGAACGCTTGAGCAAAGCCGCGGGATGCAGGGGTTCTCCCCCGGCGCAGCCCGAAATCGCGACTCCACTTCAGACGATTGACCAGGTGTCGAAGTTGACTTGAACGCTCGTCGCGCCACCTGGCCAGGACACGCGTGAGGGATTCTTCCTGCAGCCACCGGGCTTCGTGTTGATCCAGAATCCGATATCCCGGATCGATGCCCAGATCGAGGGCGAGGGGGGCGATCAATCTGGAGCAGAAGCTGTGCAGGGTGCTGATGGGCGCGGCGTTCAATTGAGCGACAAGATCATCCCTCCCATGATCGCTCAGGCTATCGGCGACCCGCTCCTTCATCTCTGCAGCGGCTCTCTCGGTGAAGGTGGCCGCCAGAATTCTCCCCGGCGGTATCCCTTCTTCCAATACATGCTTCAAGTAGCGGTTTACCAGAACGCGTGTTTTACCGCTGCCCGCGCCAGCGTAGACGATCAGCGGCCCTGCTTCGGACTCTACCGCTTGCTTCTGCGCTATGTTAAGATCGTTTAGAGGAATTTCTGCCATCGTCTTCTGTATCGGCAAAGGTCCGCGAAATCGCATTTACCAGGTCCGCATTTGCGGTAATTGGACGGTTTAGGCCAGAGTCGTCCCCCAGCTACTGCCCTGGATAGCTCTTTAAGCTTAACTACCGCTCTATCCCGTATTTGAGACATCTCCTCTTGAGACAAGGTTCTAACTTCCGATCCTTTCTCATCTGCGCCGGTGATATCCTCGATGCTCCCGGCTTTCACTCCCAGGATAGACATCGAACGTAGATGAATTTCCAGGAGAGCGGTGACTTTCTGGCTCTTCAGTTCCTGCACAGCCAGTGCATACAGCGGCAGTTGCGGGGCTGTCCCGTTTTCAAGTCCATCGAAAAACTCGGTTTTCCTCTCCGAGTCCCCGCGGCTGTACTTGTAATCGATGATGAGGGCACTGTCCTCTGCTCCGCCATCGATCCGGTCTATTCGGCCCTCAAGAGACAGCTCACGCTCGTCATCGTCCACCCTGAGTGCCGGGACCGGTCCGCTACCGCCGAACTGCCACTCCATCTCCAGAGGATCATATTTATCGGACATTTTAATCCAACCTTTTTCAACAAAATCGCTGAGGTTTCGAACGAGTTCCTCCAACTCGCGGTCCGCCTCGGGGTGGGCAGGGAGATGGCGGGTCCGCTTTTGGAATACGGTGCGGATCCAGTTCGCCATGTCGAACGGTTGACCCTCCCGGGTTGCTTTTAGATATTCTTCCAGGGCGCTGTGGGCTACAGATCCCACAACCAGGGGCGTGATCCCCTGAGTGATTTGATCCGGGCGCGGCTGAACATCGAGTATTCGCCTGGCGAAGTAGAGGTAGGGGCACTGGAGGGCATCGTTAAACTGGGTGACGCTCCAGTGCTGGCTGCGATCCGCGAGGAGAGATATGGAATCCGGGGAGCGCAACAGCGGGTCTGCACTACCCACCTTCTGCTGGCGTTTTCTGAACTCATCTCGATCCATGATGTTGAAGGGTTTCCAGGATGCAATCTTGCCATCAATGAGGTCACGGCCGGTTCGGTTTTTGAGGGAATTGAGCAGAGGCGAGCGCGCCAGTAAATTCCCTTCGTCGTCGTACTTCGGACAGGATAACTGTATCTCCTTTTGCCCATTTCCGATTAGAACGTTGAAGAGGCGGAATTTTTCATCATAGTCAGCGTGTTGCTCATTTTTCAGGAAGGGGCTGGCCTTTTTCGGTGCCGGCACTCGTGAGGTTAACGAGAGGTAAAACAGGACCGGTACCGGGAGGTGATCTTCCCTCGTTGCCGGGCAGACTTCAACCGCATCCAGAAGGGGATGAGAAGTGGAGTAGCGACAAGAATGAACGGCGCCCTGTAGAGTTTTAATCAGCACGGAGCGATCCACGGGTCGTTGAAAGTGTGCGCTGAAGCCGTCGATCAGGGTTTCCA
>JALGZU010000220.1 GCA_025774735.1 candidate division LCP-89 bacterium
CAAAAGCTGCCGACTTAATCAGAAATCAAGCACAGGGTATTATGTATCTTATTGATAGTTATGACTTAATGAATCCACCCTAAACCGGCCCCGCATGGCATGTCATTTGCCTTCCTGAATGGCATGATTTCAATAAAGGGATTCTCCAAATGAAAACAGCCATTTTAATCACTGCCCGTCTGAAGTCTACCCGGCTGCCCATGAAGGTTCTCAAACCGATCCAGGGCAGACCCATGATCAGCCACATGATCGATCGCTTGAAGCTGGCCAGAAATCCCGGCGAAATCATCATCTGTACCTCCACCGAAGAGATTGCCGAGCAGGAATCGGTCGGCTGCTATCGCGGCAATCCCGACGACGTGCTGTTGCGTCTGACCCGGGCGGCCGAAGAGTTCAGCGTTGATACCGTGGTCAACTGCACTGCCGACAATCCCTTCGTCGATCCCGAATACATCGACCGCCTGGTCGACTTCCATCATGCCTTGGGCTACGACTATAGCTGCTGCCGGGGGCTGCCTCTCGGGACATTTTCCTACGTCATTTCCTATCCCGCCATGCTGCGCGCCTGCGAAATCAAGCAGGAGAACGATACCGAAGTCTGGGGAGGATATTTTACTCAGACCGGACTTTTCGCCTGGGATGAAATGCCCGTCGATCCCGAAGTCAACTGGCCCCAACTTCGGCTGACCGTCGATACGCCAGAGGACTTCGAGTTGATCACCCGGATCTTCGACGAACTCTACACCCCCGGACTGGTATTCTCGCTGGAAGATATCGTAGAACTCTGTCGGTGCAAACCCGAACTGGTCGCCATCAACGCCGGCATCGAACAGAAACCCGCAAAACCCATTAAAATCTCAGGCGGCGTCGGCGAGCCCGATCCCATGACGGCTTGAAAAGTGAGCTGTAAGCCCGAACCGGAATCGGCGTCGGGCGGTCGTCAGATGGACGGCGAACCTCTAATTATCATGAACATCACGGATAATCTATGATGAGTCAGACCCTCGAAGGCCGTAGAGTGCTGGTGACCGGGTCGGATGGCTTCATCGGCAGCCATCTGGTCGAACGCCTGCTGGAACTGGGCGCGGAGGTCCGGGCTTTCGTCTTCTACAACTCCTGGAACAGCATCGGCTGGTTGAACGATACGCCCGAACGCGTCCGCTCCTCGATTGAAATTTTCCCGGGCGACGTGCGCGACGCCGAGCGCGTCCGCCAGGCGTCGAGCGGCTGCGATCTCGTCTTCCATCTCTCCAGCCTGATCGCCATCCCCTACAGCTATCACGCCCCCCGCTCTTACGTCGAAACCAACGTCATCGGAGCGCTCAATGTGCTGGAGGCCTGCAAGGCGTCCGACCGCATCACCCGCATCATCCACACGTCGACGTCCGAGGTGTACGGCACCGCCCAGAAAGTCCCCATCGACGAGGATCATCCCCTCGTCGGTCAGTCACCCTATTCCGCCTCCAAGATTGCTGCCGATCAGATCGCTCTGAGTTTCCATCGTTCCTTCGAACTGCCCGTGGTGGTGGCGCGCCCCTTCAACACCTTCGGCCCGCGCCAGACGGCCCGAGCGGTTATTCCCACCATCGCCAGTCAGCTCCTTTCCGGCGCTGAAACGTTGAAACTCGGTGCCCTGTCGCCCACCCGGGATTTTACCTTCGTAAGCGATACGGTCGAGGCTCTGATCGCCCTGGCTGACTGCGATAAAGCTATGGGACAGGTGCTCAATATCGGCACCGGCGAGGAGAGGTCCATCGAAGAGACCGCCCGCCTCCTGATGAAAATATGCGGCCGGGATATCCCCATCATCAGCGAAGAAGAGCGCACCCGTCCTGAGAAGAGCGAGGTCAACCGCCTGCTCGCGGATACCACGCGTCTCCAGGAGGCGACCGGCTGGTCACCGCTAACGCATTTCGAGAAGGGCTTACGCCGCACGGTGGACTGGATATCGGAAAACCTCGATTATTTTGATCCGAACCGGTATGTCATTTGAATCATGATTAACTTTAATAATAACAGAGCATGAACGGAAATATTACCAATTTGATGGTGCCACCCGATGCCACCATCCTGCGGGTGATGAAGTGCATCGATGATAACCACAAGGGGATAGCCCTGGTGGTCGATGAAGAGCGTCGCCTGGTGGGGACCGTCACCGACGGAGACACCCGCCGCGCAGTTCTGACTGGCATCGATCTCGAAATCCCCGTCTCCAGCCTGCTCGCCCGCAAGGCGGATTCGAAATATCCCAGACCGGTCACCGTTACGGTCGAAGCTTCGGAAGACGAAATACTGGAGTTAATGAGGCGCCACCGCCTCCACCAGATCCCCGTACTCGACGACGAAGGTGTCGTTGTCGATCTCGCTCTGCTTGACGATCTGCTGCCCGACAGGGAACTGCCCCTGCAGGCGGTCATTATGGCCGGAGGATTCGGCAAGCGCCTCCGCCCCCTGACCGAAGAGCTCCCCAAACCCATGCTACCCGTCGGAGACCGCCCGCTCATGGAGAGAACCATCGAAAGGCTCCGTCAGGCCGGCATCAAGCGGGTACAGGTCTCCACTCATTACATGAAAGAGAAGATCACCGAATATTTCGGCGACGGGCAGGACTTCGGTGTCGATCTGAATTACGTGACCGAAGATGAACCGCTGGGAACTGCGGGCGCTTTAAGCCTCCTGGCTGAACCCGATGAACCCCTGCTGGTCATCAACGGAGATATCCTGACCCGGCTCGATTTCGGCGCCATGCTCGATTTCCACCGCCAGCATGAAGCCGACCTGACTTTAGCCGTCCGCCAGTACGAATTCAAGGTGCCCTACGGAGTCGTCGAAACCGATGGCGTCAATGTCGTCGGCATCAGCGAAAAGCCCTGTCTACAGAATTTCGTCAACGCCGGCATCTATCTTCTGAATCCCGATGTGCAGCGCTGCATCCCTCCGAGCTGCCGCTATGACATGCCCGAACTGTTGACGCAAATGATCGCTGAAGGCAGGCGAGTCATCTGCTTCCCCGTGCGCGAATACTGGATGGATATCGGAAAATACAGCGACTACGCACAGGCCCTCGCCGACGTCAACAACGGTGCCTACGCCGATTACCACGAAATCGATGCTTGATCTACACCTGTAAGCAATAGAGGAGGAATAAATAAAATGAACGCTGAAAATCAGGCCAAACCGGTCAAACCGATCGCTTTCCTGCACCTGATCAAGTGCGCCGGCACCACCCTGGAAGCCATCCTCAGACGTCAGTACGGCGACTCCCGTGTCATCCAGTTCGGCTCTGTGCAGGATGCCGAGAAGAAGTTGGAAGTGTTCAACAACCTTCCGGAAGAAGAGCGGAAGCAAACCCACGTCCTCATGGGACACTTCAACGTCAGGCAGCGTTCCCAGATGCCTGAACGCGCCACCTGCATCACCATGCTGCGCGATCCCGTCGACAGGGTCATCTCGGAATACTATTACATCCTCGCCCACCCCGAACATGAATTCTACGGCAAAGTCGCCGGGAAAAAGTTGAGCCTGACCGATTTCGCCCGCAGCCGCACCTACCAGACCCTCGACAACCATCAGACCAAGTACCTCTCCGGAGTAGGGAAGCTGAAACACGGCGAATATTCCGCCGATGCCGTGGCTCTGGCTAAGAAAAATCTTGCCGAAACCTTTGCCATCGCCGGCCTGACTGAGAGGTTCGATGAATCTGTAATCCTTATGAAGAGGGTTTTCGGCTGGCAGACCCCCTACTACCTCAGAGAGAAGGTAACGCCCAACAGACCGCCGCGGGAAGCCGTCCCGGAAGAGGCTATCGAGTGTATCAGGAAGTACAACCGCATGGATCTGGAAATCTACGAGTACGCCAGCCGGAGTTTAGATGAGATCGTCTCCCGCCAGCATCTTGGTTTCCACTTGGAAGTCGAGGCGTTCGGGTACTTGAACGAACGCTGCGTTGAGTATTTGGAAGTTGCCAAAGTCTGGCGCGATCAACCCCAGCGCGCCGAATACCAGTTCCTCTTGAACAGCTTGAATGGTTTCCTGAAGAAGAAAAAGTTCGAGGCCGCAGAGGCGGTCATCGCATACGCCATTGGCCAGTTCCCGGACGCCTCCGAACTCTACACCATCTCCGAGATGCTCAAGGCGCACCTGGCATATACCCGCAGGTTGGCGGTTCAGGGCGAACCGCACGCTCCGGCTGCCCCGGCGGAAAAGGAAGAGCCCACACTCGAAGAACAGCAGTAGCCAAAGGCATCCATCCGCATGATAGAACAATCGATAAAGAAACCGGTAAAACTGCAGGATTTGCAGGAAACAGCCCGGGAGGCGCAGCGGGTGCTGCAGTCCGGCGCCGGGTTGACGCCCCAAATACTGATCACCTGCCTGGAAAGTCTTCTCCTTGCCGGTGACCTTGATAGCGTCAGGCTGGTGCTGGATCAACTGCCGAAAGAAGCCTTCAGCTCGCCGCCAATCCTGTCAATTCTCCTGCGCTTCCTGGTCGTCTCCGGCGATCTGGATCGGGCCGGGCAGTTCGCCTCCGAAATCAGCCGGGATAATCCGGATCTGCCTCAGGGGGAACTGGCCGCATTGATCGACCGTATTCTGCAAGCTCAGCCCGATCTCGTCGACCTGCCCGAACCCCGTGTCGAAGACTACGACTTCAACCTCCACGACAGTCACTACCGTCTGATCATGCTCCTGCAGTGCACCTCCTGCGGCTGCAAATACGTCGAAACTACTGGCTGGGGCTTGATGGTGCTCCGGCCGACAGCTTGCCACCGCTGCCTGGAACCTCGCCGGATCAGCCCGGATTTTCTGGTCGACCTGCTGCAAAAATACCACGCTTCTGATGGGCAAATCGGTTTCAGAAAAATAGATGAAGAACTCAGGAGGCTGGTCTCGAACTGGCACCTGTTGGACGAATATCCTGAGGTGGGATCCCTGGACGGAGTCAATCTCGCCGATCCACTTATGTGGCCCATCATGAGGGAACTTGTCCGCACTATCTACACCGAACGTTACGTAAAGAGTGGGGGAGAACTGTCGCCGTGACCAAACGCATCATCCTTTGCAGCCATTGGGCGGATCGTTATCGGCCCCTCATCCGGGAACTGCTGGCCTGCGGGAACTATGAAATCTACGCCGAAGATAGCGTCGTCAGGCAGTACAGCGAAAAGCATCCAGATCTGCATTCCTACAGCCGCTTCTTCCCGCAGCCGGATTGGGAAACCATCCATAAAGAGACCGCCCGGCGCCTGCCTCCCATGACCGATTTTCTGACCCGCTGTACGCAGTATTACCTCGGCGAAGCGGATTTGTCCCTCGGCCTGAATCTCAACGGTCGCCTCTCCGCCGCCCTGCGGGAATCACTGGCGCAGGTGCTTTATATGAAACTGACGTTTGAAGCTCTCGCCCGCAGCTTGCAGCCACATCTGCTCATCGTGGACGGCCCCGGCATCCGCCAGCAGACCTGGGTC
>JALGZU010000221.1 GCA_025774735.1 candidate division LCP-89 bacterium
CAGGCCGATCCGGAAGTCCTGCACCGGCCGTTGATTGAAACCCCCTACTTGAAAAGCGAGGAACTGGTCGCCTTTTATGACGAATTTGAGCAGGACTTTATGAAGAATTATTACGCCAGAAGGCCCGGCGCCAGACTTCGCAAGGTAGCGCGTCAGATTCTGCAGTGGTTGGGGTGGGGAAGATGAGAGCCTGGTTCTGGGGACTACTCTCGCTGGGTCTCGTACTCAGGCTGTCCCTGGCGCTCCTGACTCCGCTCCAGGACAAGCCCGCCATTATCCCCTATTTCAACGACGAACCTGCACATTTTAACCACGTCGAGTATATTGCCCAGACCGGGCGTCTTCCCGTTCAGACTTCTAATTCCCAGAATGCCTTCGACCGGTATGAGTTTGAGTATTACCAGGCACCTTTATACTACTTTATAACCAGCCCCTTCTACCGGTTAGGTGAAAAACTGACTCCCGGATATGAGTACCTGTATCTCAGATTTCTATCCGTTTTGTTTTCCCTGGGTGGATTGGTTGTCCTCTACTCGGCCTGTAGGCGTTTCTTCGAACAGGAGGGGATAGCGCTAAGCGTACTGCTGATCGGAGCTGTGGGCGGGATTCCGCTACGCTTCGGGTCGCTGGTGACCAACGACAGCCTGCTTTTCGCAGTCGCCTGCCTCTATTTCGCGCTTATTCTACAAATCGTTTCGGCACCATGCGACCGCCGCCTATTCATCGCCGGAGTACTCGTTGCCGCCGCGGGTCTCTGGACTAAGGCTTCCTTTCTGGTCTTGCTGCCGCTACTGCCCTGGGTACTGCTGCGTTCTCCCAACCGCTCCATCGTCAAGGCAGTCGGGGCGGTAATCCTGCCTCTCGCCGCGATTTTGCCCTGGTACCTGCGCAACCGATCCCTCTATGGTCGGATCATCCCCATCGAAGTCGGCTTTGGCCCGGTAGATCCTATCGTCCAATCCAACGCACTCGAGCGTATCCTGAATACGGGAAATTACTTCGTTCGCTCCTTCGTCTTTCCCTACGATCAGCTTTGGGGAGGCTTCCTCGATCATCCCGTTTATGTTCTCGTGGCGTTACTCTTAGTTGTCTTCGGAGTATTCGGTTTAATTGTACTCTGGAAACGTGGAACGTTCTGGTTCTGGATCTTCGCCGGAGCTATCGCACTGAACGCCCTCAGTTACCTGTTCTTCAACATCCTTCGCTTTCAAGCCGAAGCCCGCCTTCTGATGCCTTCGCTGCCCTTCATACTCGTCATCCTATCGCTCGGTGCTTTCCGGATAGTACGAGAGAGCACAAACCGAGCGATGGTTCTGCTCGGTTTGTGGGTTGCTCTGCCGTGGGTGAGTGCGATGTTATAAAAAGTAGTACCCCAGGGGTGATTCGAACGCCCGATCCGCGGTTTAGGAAACCGCTGCTCAGCTAATTTGGGCGGCGGTTTTCTATAATGAAAACGCTTAATATAGGATATGGATTTTGTATTATTTCCTAATATTTCTGAGTTTTATATGTAGCAATTGATGTAGCATCCGCCCCCTATGATGGGCTCCTCCCCCTAAGGATTGCCCAGGACAATTGGATCCCGGACTCTCCTGTGCAGATTCTTCAAGGCATTCCTGTTATGTTCTCCTTCAGATCTTAGAATAGTGTAGGAGTCTCACAAAAATATTACGAATATCAAGAGTAATACGAAAGGGGCTAACCCGATGGCCAGCCCCTCTTTATTTTCTTATATCTTCTATCTTACTTCATCAGGACCATCTTGCCGGAAGCGCTGAACTGACTGGCGTTTAAGCGGTAGATATACACCCCTGACACCAAGCCCGATCCATCGAACGTTACCTCCTGCGTCCCTGCATCCCGCCAGCCGTTAACCAGCGTAGTCACCAAGCGGCCGGAGATGTCATATACAGACAGATTGACCTCCGTGACTTCAGTCAGGGTAAATGTGAACCTCGTCGTCGGATTGAAGGGATTGGGGTGTATCGCCTGAATTCCAATCTCGGCAGGTATATACGCGGCGCTCCTGAGTTCATCCCATCCATGCAGAATCCACTCAGAGACGTTTCCGCCGCTGCCATCGCCCGCCAGTTTTTCAAAGGTAAACTCGTCGGAATCGATGACGGGGCCGAAGACCTCCCCCACCCTGGCGATGTACAGGTAGTTTCCCGAAGGTGCGTTAGGGGGAATGACCTGCTGCAAATCGGACCTGGAAATCGTCATTGCTGCGGGGAAGGTGATATCAAGTCTTGTCAGGATCGGGACGATAATGCTATTTGGGAGAACCGCCTCGATCCAGACGTCGGCCTCGATGGGATCGGTGGTCGTATTTTCAAGGGAGATATCGTAGAGGAAGCTGCCGCCGCTGGCGGGGATCTGGATAGGCGGATCGTGCGGGGTCAGGGTGAGCACGAGGTCGGTGATACCCGTTACGATCGGACCCTTCCAGGTGCAGACATAGGTTGTGCTGAGGTCGCGGCCGCCGGCATCGAAGATATAGTTGCCTTCGGCGACGTAGCAGGCGGCGTTGGTGCCGTAATCGTTCATACGCTCGGTTTCCAGTGTCCAGACGTCCAAAGCCGGATCGTAAACCTGCACCGTGTCTGTAGAAGGGATACTGGCGGCGTTACCCCCACCTCCGCCGACCAGGTAGATCAGGTTGCCGTCGGTGGCGATGTTGAAGCAGGAGAAAGCGGTGGCGTTGATCAAGGGGGACTTGGTCGCCCAGGTGTTGGTAGCGGGATCATACTCGAAGCAGGTGTTGGTGTACTGGTAACTGGCATTGTCTCCGCCCATCACGTAGAATTTGCCGTTAACGAATTCGCCTCCAACCCAGCCTCTGCCCTCAGGTAGGTCAGGCAGCGTCTCGAAGGAATTGGAGGTTAAATCCATGCGATAGGATTCTCCGCTATAGGGTGATGATGAGTTGCCCGCACAATAGATATAATTTCCTCCATCCCAACCAACGGCAAAACCACTCGTGTTATCGGGATAGATCGCTACGAGACTCCAGCTGCCGCCGGGGCCGATGGGATCGGGTGTGAATTTCTGGACTTCGCCACCACCGAAGCTCCTGGGGAAGAGATATAATGCCCCATTGGCAACGGTACTACTCCAGTTAGATCCAGTTACTGGCGGTGCAGTGGAATATTCCCATAGTTCGGTGACGATGTTGAAAGCCAGGGCGGTGCTTCCGCCACCGGTGCCCTGACCGCCGAAGATGTAAATGTAGTCACCGATTTTTCCAATTCCCGCACGGCAGATAGTCACGGGCGCGTCGGGCAGGGCTGTCCAGTCGAGGTCATCCAGACCCGTGGACGGGGAAGCGGGTTTTACAGCTTCAGCATCACCGGAAATCAAGCCCGCGTGGAGCCTGTCCATGTAGGCCGTATCGGCAGGGTAATCGGATGCATTCGCTGCGAAGCCCAGGAGCAGAAAGGACAAAACTGCAAACGTTAACGTTTTCATGATACCTCCACAGTATTTAATTATGATGCCTGAATCGCAGATTTTAGCAAATTATACAAATCCCGTAGATCTTTATCACCAGGGGGAATCTATTTTAAGTGCAGAAGCTTTAGCGTTTGTATTGAACCTCCAGATTTCATTAATGCCAGATAAATGCCGCTGGACAGGCGAGAGCCGTCTAAGACAACCGGGTAGGTTCCCGGCTGCAGCCATTGATCAATCAGATTGGCCACCACCCTGCCTCGAACATCATGTATCACCAAGGTAACTTCACCCGGCACAGACAGAGTAAAGTTCAAAACCGTCTGAGAATTAAACGGATTCGGCAGAGATGAAAGGTGAAAATCGGAAGCCGGGACAGCCGAGCCGGGATTTCCTGCGATCACAAATGATTCCCCCCGGTTAAACCAGCCATCAGTCCATCCACCCCCGTTTATTCCCAGCTTTTCAAATGGGAAGCTGTCTTCATCCCAGATATCGTCCGGGTAGGAGCCCACGTAGGCGACGTATGCGTAGGCCCCCGCGGGCGCCCCTGACGGAACTATCTGGGTACGATCCCGACTCGCAGAAGCGCCGCCGGACAGTGTTAAATTCACCGGCCCCAGCAGAGGTCCATACGGAGATCCGTTCGGCAGCGTAACCATTGTCCAGATATCGAAAGTCTGTGGCATTGCCTCGTTGACATTCACCGCAATGTTATAGTCAAAGCTGCCGCCCATAGCCGGAATCTGGATCGGAGGGTTGTAGGGGATCAGGGTCACGGAGACTGGCGAACCTGCGCTCTGGTCGAAATAGAAACAACCCATATCCGCCCGGGTGCTATCGGGATCGAGGGGGCTGTTGGGGTCGCCAGTATCTACACATGGTGAACCGGATTGCAGGTAGAAATTCAAGCTGTCCGGATTCACGAACATGGGATCGTCGGTGATATTGCCCGTACCGGAAATTGAGGTCGAACAACAGCTGTAATTGAACATGAAGTAGCCTTCGTATATTTCCGGGCCGGTGACCGCGTAATTCCCGTAGATAATGTTGTTTACTCCTGTATAATTACCCTGAAGGCCACCGCCTCTTCCCGCTGCACTTAGAGCCTCATTGCGGGAAACAGTATTGTTGTTCATCACCAGGATGCTTGACACGCTTTTGATGCCTCCGCCATATCTGGCGCTGCTGTTGAAAGCTATCAAGCAATACTCGATTAGCGCACTAGAAAATTCGCAGCGGATCCCGCCGCCTCCACAGGTCGCTCAAGCGCCGGAGCAATAGTTTTGGTAGATCAATGTCCGCCGTACTTCGGCATCACCGCTGTGGTCGAGATAGATTCCTCCTCCGCTTCCATCGTCGGCGGCAGGGGTATCAAGGGCGCTGTTGCCGAAGATCTGGCAATCCTCCACGACAATTCCTGAATAGGTCGCGTAGATACCGCCGCCGTTGCTGGCGATACAATTGGAGATGATCGAATTCGTCACGGTGATCGTAGAGTTGCTGCAGTAGATGCCCCCGCCAAAGCGATTGGGATTGCTGCAGTGATCGATCACGCAGTAATCCAGGACGCTGCCGTTGGCAGTAGCGGAGGGGAAGCGGAGACTGCCCCAGTCATGGCTGGAGTCCGGCGATTGCCGCACGAACCTGATGAGGTTGTCAGGCGAACCTGCGGCGAGCAGAAGACCGTTGATCGTCCAATCGTAGTTACCGATATGCTGGAATTCCGTACCGGGGAGAATTACCAGGGTATCACCGGAATTTACCTGGCAATCGCCCACAACGGTATAGGTGCCGGGGCCCAACGTCCCGCTCAACGGTCCGGAGATGTTTTGAGCCGGGGAGA
>JALGZU010000222.1 GCA_025774735.1 candidate division LCP-89 bacterium
CGGCTCCGGACTCTCCTGGGAAAACCAGGACGACGGAACTCCCGAATACTTCCCCCAGACCGACCGGCGCCTGGAATTCATCAACCTGCCCAGCCAATGCCTGATCCGCATCTACACGGTCGCCGGAGATCTGGTGCAGATCATCCCGCACACGACTGAGGTCATCAACACCCTCGGCGATCCCAACACCGGCTGGGTCAGCACTTTCTCGGAGGGGTGGGATCTCAACAACCGAAATGGACAACAAGTGGTCTCCGGTCTCTACATGTTCAGCGTTGAAGACCTAACCCCTGGCAACGAAGGTAATATCGAAGTCGGTAAATTCTTAAGCCATTAAGAATCGTCGGAGCAACTTATGACCAAGCCATTCCGCTCCACATCATGGAGCAGCGCGCTGATTTGCGCCATCACGATCAACTTAATACTGGGTACCGCATTGCTGCAGGCGGCGCCGTCGAAATCTTCGGGATTTCCCTCCTCCCGGTACACGGATAGCACCGCGGTCAGCGGCGACGTCTCCGGTGTCTGGAACTTAGCCGGATCTCCGTACGTGGTCGACGGCACCATCACGGTCGCTAACACCGACAGCCTCATTATCGAACCCGGCGTCGAGGTCATTTTTGATGGCAATTACCAGTTTATCGTCGATGGTTACCTTTATGCCGTGGGCGGAGCGGCGGAAGGAGACACCATCCATTTCACCGCATCTGATCCATTGCAGGGTTGGGGCGGTATGCGCATGGTGAATGCTCACGTCAGTTCCCGTCTGGAATACTGTCACTTCGAAGGTGGATGGGCGAACGGCGCCGTCTTTCCGGATAACTGCGGCGGCGCTCTCTATATCTTCGGATCCATCTATGCAGTCAAGCACTGCTCCTTCGTGGACAACCAGGCGGCCCTGGACGGTGGAGCCGTCTATATGTGGGGTGCTACGCCGGCGTTTGAATACAACCGCTTCGTGGGCAACCACGCCGATCATGGATTGGGGCACGCCCTCTACATGGGCAGTTGCCCGGGCCTGGTCTTGAACCATCTGACGATTACCCAGAACGACACCTCGGTGACCGATACCCTGAGTTATAGCCTCTACGTCACCTCGATGAATTTCGCCATGCAGAACTCCATCATCTGGGATTCTTTCCTGTTCCCCTTCGTGAACGCCTCGGTGAGCTACAGCGTCGTCGATACGCTGGATTCCGACAGCCTTTCGATTCTGGGTGATGGCAACCTGAACGTAGATCCGATCTTTATCGATGCCGAGAACTACAACCTTCATCTCAGAACGATGAGTCCCTGCATCGATGGCGCCTCCATCCTTTCCCCGTACGGAAATGAGCCGGAACCGAACGGAAATCACGCCAACATGGGAGCTTACGCAAATAGTATCGGTGCGTCTTATTCAGTACCTGTCGTATCTTTCGCAAGTGACTCCCTTTATGTTGACTTAGATCCTGATTCCACTGATTTCGGCCTACAGAAAATCAGCACATCCGGCAACCTGAACGTCCCCATCTACAATTTGGGCAGTCAACCTTACGACATATACGGATTGGACATCACCACGACTCAATTCACCACCAACTTCGATGACTTGGTAGACACAACTCTGACACCAGCGGCAATACGCATCCAGCCCGATTCAACCAAGACCTTGACGCTCACCTTCACCCCGGATGCATTGGGCTTCATTTCAGCCAACCTCACACTCGATGATAATGACGACTCTTCTAACGTAGTTTTACTGCTTTCCGGCACCGGCGTCGATCCGGTGATCCAGGTCAATCCCACCACCTTTGATTTCGGTCTGATCGCGGTCGGGGACTACCGGACCATGCCCGTCACAGTTTCGAACACGGGGGCGTCGGGAGACCTGATCGTCGAATTTTATAGAACCAGCACCAACTTCTTCCTGTTGACACCGAGCGGTTCCACGGCGGGAAACCAGACCATTCCCATAGGGAACTCCATTACCGACTCGGTGGGATTCGAACCTCTGGGTGCGGGTACCTTTTATGACAGCCTCTTCTTCGAGAACAACGCAGGAGACGACTTCTACATCTACGTGAGCGGATCCGCCGAAGAACCGAGTTTGAGATGGGAACCGCATTCGCTGGATTTCGGCGTTGTATCGGTCGGCTTATCGGACACGCTGGAATTTTTCGTTTGGAATCCCTACGGGGGCGTGGATCTAGTCCTCTACCCCAGTGATTTCGAAATTACGGAGAACATGAGTTCGAATGACTTCACGTTCATCTCGTCCGACTCAATTATCGCACCTTCAGATACCGTTTATTTCGGTGCGGTTTTTCATCCGGATTCCGCCGGGACATACCATGAGACCTTGTCAATCCCGACCAACATGCCTGATGAAGATGAGGTGGAAGTACAATTGCTAGGCACCGGCACCAGCCAGATCAACTGGGTGATCGGCGATCAGACCGGTACCTGGGTGGCGGATTCAATCACCTATTACGTCGTCGGCGACATCCACATCCCGGAAGGCGAAACTCTGACGATCGAACCGGGAGTCAGCGTTAAGTTCGAAGGGGATTTTGAAATAATCATCGACGGTACCCTCGATGCACAGGGTACCCCGGCAGATTCCATCGAGTTTTCCACCATCAACCTGGTGGACAGCACCTGGTCAGGGATCACCTTCAACTCCGGTGCATCCTCAGCATCCGTGATGCGCCACTGCTACCTGCATCGCGGGGAGGCCGCTGATTCAACTGTCTACGGCGGCGCCATGCGGATAGAAGCAGCCTCGCCCACGATCGACTCCTGTGTCTTTCACGATAATGCCGCTCACCGCGGCGGAGCGCTGGCGCTCTACGCGCAATCCGAAGCGCTCATCAGCGGCTGCACCTTCTACGAAAACACCGCCAATGAAGGTGCTGGTCAAGGGGGAGCAATCTATGTGGATTGGTACGCCAATTCCGAGATTGCCGGCTGTGAGTTCTACGCCGACTCAGCCCTGTACGGGGGCGCCATCTACCTCGCTGGAGCCTTCGGCGAGATCAATTCCTGCATGATTCACGACAACTACGCCGCAACTCGCGGCGGCGGGATCTGCATCGGATCCGGGTCCACCACCGAGCTGTACGAGAACGACGTTTACAGCAACGTCGCCGGTAGTGGTGGAGGTTTGGCCATCCAGGGTTTCAGCAGGCCCTACATCCACAATGAGAGTTATTACCTGAATACCGCGGACACGACTGGCGGCGGCGGTGGTACGGGTGGCGGGCTGTTCATTCAGGATGGCTGCAATCCGGTCATTCTGCAGACGTTGGTAGCAGAAAACGCGGCCGCACTCGGGGGTCAGGCGCTGCATACCCTGGGATCGGGCGCACTGATCGATTACTGCACCTTCGTAGCGGCTGCGGATTCGAACGACGGCTGGCTGCTGAAGGCGGAAGTCGGCGACCAAAGCATGATCAGCAACTCAATTCTGTGGGGTACCTCCTGGTCAGACAGCAGTTTCGCACCCTTGAGCACCACTCAATCCGACGTCACCATCACCTACAGCAGTGTCGTCGATACTACGCTCTATCCCGGATTGAACAACACCAATACCGATCCTGAATTCCAGGGAACGGGCGATATTGACGAATATTACGCGGCAACGTCGGCTGCCCTGCAGAGCTGGTCTGAAGACGGCGGAGAAATCGGTTTCACCGGCGGGACTTCCGAAATGGATTGGACCATCACCCTCGTGCTGCTCCAGAACGCGGTTCAGTCGAGCGACCTCGAGTTCGTTTTGACCAGCACGATACCGTTGACCTCGCCGCCTTACATGTACCTGGAGCAGGATCTGCCGGACACGCTCGAATACGTGGGCACGTATAGCGCCTATATGACTCAGATAGCGCCGATGATCTACTTACAATCGCTCTTCCAGAGCACGGAAAACCTCGGCTATCCCAGCATCGCCACCTTCAGCCTGAACAACATTATGGGCGTTCAGACCGAACTGGTTCAGGACTTCATCGCCGCCAACTTGAGCGCCACCAATTCAGTGGTCACCTACGGAGATGTCTTGATCGCTCAGGCCCGCGCCGTGAACGGTACCGGCGTCTGGGGCATCATGCCGGAATACTATGCCGAACCCAAGCCACTGGATCCGGAACTGGAGGCCATCGGCCTGGCCTATCAGGTCTTCTGGAGTGGAACGGATCTGGCCGAGGGCCAGGTCGAATTCAACCTGTCCGAAGTGACTCTGCAAAATCATGCGACGGAAGGCCTGGGCATCGCCCGCTGGAACGATGAAGGATCCTGGGAAATTCTCCCGGCTTTCCTCAATGCTGATGGCAGTTCCATCTGGATGGACCTGGGCGAGGCGGGCACGTACCGCCTGGTCTGGGGCGAAAACATCCACTCTACGGTGTTGCTGCCTGCAGAGGTAAGCCTGCATCAGAACTATCCCAATCCCTTCAATCCGGAAACGTTGATCGGCTTCTCTCTGCCTGAATCTGAACGCGTGAAACTCGAAATATATAACGTGATGGGTCGCCGGGTCGCCACCCTGGTCGACGATAACATAGGACCGGGCTTCCACCAGGCACGCTGGATGGGCACGAACGCATACGGCATGCCCGCGGCCAGCGGTATCTACATCTACCGCCTCGAGGTTGGAGGTCAGATCCTGAGTAAGAAAATGATTCTCCTGCGATAACCTGACCATACTATCAGGAGCACAATTTATGAAACCCTGCATACGAATTCTTCCTGTCTTCTTCATCGTCGCGGCCCTGTTGTTAGCCGGATGTGAGGGGGATAACGGCGTCGAACCTGAGGATCCGGAAGACGCTCCCGGCTGGATCAGCCAGGGGTGGGCGCAGTACAGCGCCGGGAATTATGAAGAGTCAGCGACCTCCTTCGACGCATCTGTCAGTCTGGCTGAAGCAGCCTACTGGAGCGCTTTCGAGGATTCGGTTTTCGCCGCGGCCAACAACGACAGTGTTGCGCTTGAGGCGGCTGTAGCCGAAATGGCCCTGCAGTTGGGATATCTGGCTGAGGGGCTCAACGGCATCGGCTGGGATATGATTGAAATTTTGGACATGGGCACCGGCGTCTTCGTTTTCACGGCCGCTATCGAACTGAATCCCGTTTACGAGGATGCCATCGGCGGTTACAGCTTTCTACTGCAGGTTATGGAAGAATGGCACCAGTCCAACGAGAAGATTACAATGCTGTTGGATATGGATTCAACCTGGAATTTTGAGCACGATCAAAGTATAGACTACCTTGATCTGCAGCTCGCCAGATGCTCGAACAACTTTCTGTTGGGTGACTTCGAAGCCAGCCAGACGGAAGCTCTCGAGTTGGCCGCAGTATTCGGCTATGAGACCCCCGGCGAGCTGGCGACGTTGATCGGTATGCCAACCTTTTCCTATAATCTGGCCACCATCGAAGGAAGATCAGCGCTTCTCATGTTGATCGACGCGCTGGAAGACTTGATCTAA
>JALGZU010000009.1 GCA_025774735.1 candidate division LCP-89 bacterium
GAAGGGAATCAGGTACGCCAGCGCTAGAAACAGGCCCCCTTTAGGTTTGAATTTGATGAGGTAAATCAGCACCACCAGCGGCAGGCCGAACGCCAGGAGTAGGGTGGCGGCAAATAGTAGCCGCTCCAATCCGGCAATTCTCGACAACCCCGCCCCACCGATATCCATGAAGTAATAATCCGCCAGAATGCGGTAAAAGCCGCCCAGGAATTGCTTGACTGCCACCAGCGTTATGCGGATCAGGCTGGCGCTGCCGGCAGGCGAAGAGCTGCCGATCTCGTAGATGTCGATCTGCCGGATGGTGGCGAAGGCCAGGGGGATATAAACGACCGCTACGGACAACAACATCAAACCGAGGTTGCGGATTATTGCCCAGGTGCGATAGGGTTTTGATAGGACGACGTAGGCGACTTCAAAGAGGACGACCGACCAGCCCAGGAGATGCGTGTAAGGGCAGGCCGCCGTGAAGATACCGGTCAATACCCAGATTTTGAGCCGGTTGGTTTGAAGCGCCTGCCAGAAAAAGTAGACAGCCAGGAGCGAAATCAATCCCAGGAACGAGTATGGCCTGGCATCGTTGGAGGCGTAGATCATGAACGGCGCCACAGCCGTGATCAGGGAAGCCAGGAAAGCCTCCTTCTTTCCGGCCAGATTCGAAACCAGCCGGTAGACGATATAGATGGTCACGATCCCCAGAACCGCCGAAAAACCCGCCAGGGAAATCTCGCTCAAGCCCCAGATGCGAATCCAGGGCCAGAAGCAAATGTAAAAGAGGACGGCCTGCCCGTGGGCGACACAGGCGTTGATCATTCCGGAAAAGGATTCGGAGAGCAGGCCTGCAGTCAAGCCTTCATCGACCCACAAGCTGCGGCCGCCCATGTCAACGACCCGTAATATCGTACCGGTGATAAGGGGGATCCAGAATGAGTATTTGTTGCCGCTCTTCATCACCCTGCTCCTCTTCTATTGCTCTCGACGCGCAAACAAGAGATGTCATTCAAGGGAATTGGACTTTTTACCTGTTTGGTCTTCCTCCTCATAGACCTTTACAAAATGTACGGTAGTCACGTTGCCTATTGAAAAGCTTTTATCATGTCGATAATCCAAATGGTCAAGCTCACTCAGAAGGTTCTCACGATGGAACCAGGATGGTTTGGTCGTTTCAGTAAGAGTATTGTATTCAGTTAAAAATTCAAGAGAATTCAAGGTGATAATCCAAATTCCCTTGGGCAATTCGTCCAAATCTTCCAGGCTTCTGAGTAATTCTCCAGGTTTTAGATACTGCTGGCCTGCGTGTGACGGTAAGTCATTTTTAGAATAGATATATTCGGGTAATTTTCTTCCATGATAATATAGGAGTGGGAAAAAACTGAAGGACCTGAGCTTTGGGTTCGAGTAATGGATAATTACTTCGCGTTCCGCGATTTGATCTTCCACTTCCTTCGCAATCAACGAGAATGAATGCCCTTCGACTCTTTCTACTTCATACCAGAGATATCGGAACTCATCGTGAACTTGAAGATAATGAGTGAAATAATAAATGTTAGAAGACAGAAGAGAGACTACTAAAACGCTTAGCGCAATTACTCGCACAATCTTGTCTTTAATAATCGAGTAGCCATGCAATATGATTGCAAAATATATGGGGAGTAGAAATAACAAATACCGGCCGTAGAAAATGTTGGGTCCGAGCGTTGATATGATGCAACAAGATATGAGGGTGAAACAAAAGATAATTGTTAGAGCTGTAAGCTTTTTATTGTGCTTCAACTCCCGTATACCAATAAAAAGTCCTAAGGCGAAAGGGAGATTAAGGATAGCCGCCAATAGATATTTACCTAAAAAATGAGTGCCTGTACCTAAATAGAAGAATACCTTTACAATTTGACCGATTGTAACGTGAGTCTGAACTTGTTTAATAACAGTAGTATACCGTTCATAAAAGGGAATTATCCAGCAGAACATGAGCATCAAAACAATTATATGAGGATAGAGGAATCGTGCATACTCATTAAATCTAAAACGGTATCTGGATAATAACACGAGAAACTCACCGGCAATTACGAATACCATGAACAGAAAAGTGTAATATCCTAAAAGGTTGGATACAGCCACCAGTATCCAGTATTTCCATTCATTCGTTTTTAGCGCCTTGATAAAACCAAGATAGGAGAGGCTGCACAGGAGGATGAATAAAGAATACATTCTGATGTTCTGAGAATAATATATCAACGGTACGGAGAGAACACTTAATAGTCCATATAACAAAGCATACTTCCTGTTGAACAGCTCTCGTCCGATTAGAAAAAAGATCAAAGGTGTCAGTGAGCCAATTATGACACTTAGTAAGCGCAGCCGTTCAATACTTGAACCTAAATAGCTCCATAATTTCAGCAACCACTGGTATAAAGGAGGGAAATTCTCGCTGGCACTAAAGGACCAGATTTCTGCAAACGTCATCTCGGTCTGAAATAAAATTGCGGCCTCATCAAACCAGATGTCAATAGATGTGAGATTATAGCACCTTATAACAAGCCCCAATAATAATATCAGGAATAGAAGTAAATAACCTGAGAAAACATCCGCTTTGGGCTTTTCTTCCTTTGTCGGCGTCTTGGAGGATGATGTGTTGTTAGTTTTAGTCGTAAAGCCCATAAAAAACCGGAGTGAAGATGTCACCATCAAATTCAGAATTGGCGCAAATTAAAAGGATTGTATCCTTAGTTAAGGTGAACTTTATTTCCCAACGGTGTGATAGGTCTTGTCAGCTGTCTCGCCGACACCAATGTAAAGAGGAGTCTTTCCAACTCCATTCATATCATAGACTGTCACTTTTAACGCCAGAGTCTTCAAATCTGTTCTCAATCGACTCAGCGATAAACATAGCATATTCCATAGCCCCGGTTTTATTAAAATGGCAATCGAAGCTATAGTATAGATTATCATCTTTTACTGCCCGAAAACGGCCCACGGCAGAAATACACTCTATCCCGGCACTTTCTGCGGCGAGGAACACAGCTTCCACTGAAGCCTGCGAGGTTAACAGATTCTCGTTTAATTCATAACCCATCAATTGCATGTTTTTAGATCGGGATGGACTGATGTATGGTGCATAGGGAACTATGCTGACGATGACCTCACAATCATATTTTTCAGCGATCTCCTTTATGTCCCCCAAATAGACAGACGCTTCGGCGATAGCCCTCTGAGTTTCTCGAGCTTGAATGTTCTCATAATATAAGAAACGATCAGGGGTGATAATGGCATCATAAACAAATTTTGGATTCAACTGCCCATTGAAAAACATCTCCTGGATTTCCGCATCGATTTGGTGAAAACGGTTTTTAGCTACTTCAGTGAACGATTCATAAATTTGTCTGCTTTGCTCTTGCCATTCCGGAGTGACACCTATTTCAATATCTTGGTTTCCAAAAACGCCCTCACCAAGAAGAATATAGCTGAGAAAAGGATAGAGTTTCTTTGGGTATTTTAAGAGTTTCCCGAGCTTTGCAGTCGAAGTTTCAGTTCTTTTTAAGAGCTGTGATCGCCTGACAGGTTTTGGGGCAATCTGGAAAAGATCATCCCCTTGAAGAATGTTTACGATGATCAGATCAGGTCTTAATTTGAGGATCACTCTCCTGGCTGTGTGATAATAGCCGATGGGATGGTGTCCAGGACCTCCTAAATTATACATTCTCACATCGTGACCTTTTTCGTTGAGTAAATTCTGAGCAACCAATGGCCAGGTATCTTCAAATTCCAGCCCCCACCCGAAGGTGAAGGAATCACCGAGTACTAGGATTTTATAAGCCTCCGCATTTTTTTCTAAGTCGAGATCAGGTCCTCTGAATCCAAGATAATTTATCCTTGCAGCGTATGAAAATTCGGGCGTATCGTAATATGCGGTGCTGTTCGGTGCAAAAATGAAATCCCTCTCCTTAATAATTTTCCCTAATATCAAATCACCCAGTTTAAGAAAACACAAGACGATAAGTATCGTAGCAATCATAACGATGTTGTTCACGACTAATTTATTTACTTTGGGATTGCTTCCCCAAAAAACAAATAATGCCCCAACGGATATTACATATAAGATCAAAATAGCGGCTAACGAGACGAAAACTGGATCGCCGGGGAGGTTGGTTTTTGCGTGTAAGACACCATCAGTCGAAGGAAGGATAGTTACGACAAAGATAAATCCCCGTATTAAGCAGCTTACGGAATACCGCAACTTGTTGGTAGTGCTGAATCCTCTAAACATTCCTAACCTATGGCTAAACTTGATTTTATCTTCATTATGCGATAGTGAATTCTGCGAATCCCCCTCGGTTTTTGCACGGCTAATTCATACTTATTCACTTGTATATCCCTATCGATCAACGGAACTTTGATTTTGCTGATTGTGTAATTCCAATTTTGACGCGATATTTAAAACGGCAAAGCACAGACCCAGAAATAACCAATAACGGCTGATGATGAAAACCGTAAAATCGAATAGACAGCTAAAATAAAATGTTAGTAACGCGCAGAAAAGACCTAAACACAAATACCTGTAATTCATATCTCGAAACTTTAAGTAGCCGCGCCATAATCTCAACAAGTTGCCGATAGCAAACCAACAGAATATGACCAGACCGATAATACCGTAGTGTATCGTAGTATCGATATACAAATTATGCGGATTTACTCCCAGTTTTTGGTAGTCCATGGCTTCGGTTGCATCTGCGTACACGAATCCATACTCCGGTAGCAGCCACCAGAATGCGGCTACACCGAGCCCTCGAACCTGATGTCCCTCGTTAACAAACATCTGGTAAGCAGCCGTCCATAGATTAAATCGCGTCTGCAGGGTAGGAGTTTCCAATGGATCTTCAAATATGGTTCTATAGGCGCCGAGATGTTCCCCCATGCCAGCATAATAGACGCATATCAGAAACAGAGTAGGTAGGGCCAGAATAAAAAAAACACGGCGGATAATTCGGAGCCCGGATCTTCTTTTACGATCCGTAAAATATCCAGCAAACCAAAAAACAAGAAAAGCAAGAGTTACGCCTACTGAGGGCCCCTTAGATTCCTGAAGTATGATGGCAATAAACGTTGCAAACGCACACAACAACAAAGCGAATTTAATTATAGAACTTCTAAGCGTGAAATAGGTGGAAACCATGATAAAAAAGGTGAAACATAAAAAGGATGCAGACCAACTGTGTTGGATTCCCATTGCCCCAGCGTATTCTCCCCACTGGGATTCTATATCAAGCTCATATCCTGTTAAGCTTGTATAAAAAGCAGTTAAAGTGCCTATGAAACCTGCAACAATCCATGCCCACAGCGCTATTCTCAGTTCTTTCTCACTGCGCAGCACTAAGGGACTGATTATAACAAAAAGTATCCCAAGCATCAAGTATTTTAGCTGATACCATCCTGCTGGAAGTGGCTCATAACACCACATGACAAATCCCAATAGAGCCCATACAAAAAAGAGAATAATAGGTATTCTCTCGGGAAAGTAGAGCTTTGAACTATCTCTACCAGGCTTTGAAAGTTCTTTAAACATCCAACCGGCAAAAAAGGCGATGCCTATTATGAACTCCATTCTTAAGGGATGTGCAATAAACGAGCTAAATAGAGACATTTCGAACCATAACCATATAATCAGAACTATGTAAATCAACATCGGACTCTCAAACGCGATGATGATTCCGAAAACTGCCGCGACAGTAAGTATGGCATAATCTGAATTACCGATGAAAACAAAAGCCAGCACTACCGGGAGGCTCAGCAGCCCTATTAAGGTGACAAACCGGCTCTTGAGAAAAAATGCCACTGGAATGCCAAATCCGAGAGCAAGGAAGTATTCCACTTGAATGGTGCCGGAAAACCAGATGAACCAACCCAGTGCAACAAGGGCAGCCACATAGGCAACGAAGAAGTAGATATGACTCCGCCGCATGGGCGGTATCTCTAATTTTGGCCAAGGTACAGTTCTATAATTTTTAAGAAAGTCTTTCATCTTAAGGTTCAGATTATTCTTGCTACAAGGTCAACTTGATCCGAATGGAGGAAAGAATCATCCTCGGAAAACATCAACTGCGAGTATGCCCTACGGTTGCATCTAATCCTTACCAGAGCGGATCAGTCATAGAGTAGAAATGTGGGAATCACGGAACTTCATCTTTTTAATAGATTGTATTTAACAATACACCATAAGGCGCGGAAGCCATCTCTCCATCCGATTTTTTTCCCTTCTGCATAAGTACGCCCAAAATACGATATCGGCATCTCAAAGATCCGCCACTTGCCTTTGGCAATTTTTGCAGTGATCTCAGGTTCTACACCGAATCTGTTCTCCTCGATTGTGATCGAATCGAGGACCTCCCGGCTAAAGGCCTTATAACATACCTCCATGTCCGTAAGGTTTAAATTGGTTACAATATTGCTAAGTAGGGTAAGAAACGAATTCCCAACCCGATGCCAAAAATATAGAACGCGATGGGGACCGCGTGAGAGGAAACGACTCCCGTACACCACGTCCGCTATATCTTTCCTTATGAGATCAATCAACGGCGCTATTTCACTCGGATCATATTCCAGATCGGCATCCTGTACGACGATAATGTCTCCTGTCGACCGCTCGAATCCAGTTCTAAGGGCCGCCCCCTTACCACGATTCTTCTTATGCAATATCGCTTGAACATTGTTATATCGCTCGGCTAAGGTTTGTGTTAATTCTTGGCTCCCATCGGCAGATCCGTCATCGACGAGAATAATCTCCAGGTCACATTCGTAATCAACTGTCGATAATCTCTGAACCAACTCTTCCAAAGTCGTAAACTCATTGTAAACCGGTACAACTACGGATAATTTCATAGAAGAGACCTCTTTCTACCCTTGATAGATCGCACTTTTTATTGTTTTTCCTTGCTGAACAACCAGACATCCCAGTTGGAGACCTGTTGGCGTCTTACCAGTGACATGTCAGACAATTTCGCCATAATATCCCGATTTGCAGCACCAAAACCGTAGTCTGTATTCATATAGTCTACCATCGCCTTAACTTCGCCTGCATTCACTGAGATTGAATCAACGCTAAAAACAAAGGCCTGTAATGGATGCTCATTGACTCTATTCGTATAGGCCGGATACCGATCAACACCGTTGTAGGGAACTAGGGTAACTCGCTCCTCGGTGAGGAAATCCATCTTATAGGAAATCCAATAATCAGCGTATCCTCCACCAATACGGTTTTGTTCAAAGAATTCCTCGAAAGCTGAAACGGCTTCAGGTGAATTCCAATCCCTTTGCTGGTGCCAAATATTTCCAATGTAAAACAAATTACCCCAAACGATCTGGATTACCCAAATTCCAATAAATACTGGACCGAATATCTTTGAAAAATTTATCACCCGTGATAAAGAGATGGCCAAAATGACTGAGCCGGCTTGCCAAGAAATGATTAAATATCGTACTGCAGAAATACCTATATCCGTATTACCTGCTAGGAATACAACGATTAATGGCACCACGAATAATAGTCCAAAGATTGCTTTTCCTTTAGCTGCTTCAGGTAAAGGAGATATGGTGATCATAGACCAGAACAACCTTCTCGTAGACCAGAAAAACCACCCCAAGAGGAATACGAGAATGACTAATACGATCATCCAGAAAACGATATTCGCAAGTGGTTGACGCCAAAGTGCGCTATGTAAGATATCTAGATAGAGCGTATCCGAAAAATAAGGTATTCCCCACATTGAGGGCAACAGCTCTCCGAAAACCACTTTCATCCTGGTAAGAATTTGTGTCGGACAAGTAGGCGTTGTGCCGGAACTGGGAGATACTCCCCCAAAAAGCCACGATCCCCACTGAGGTAAATTGCCGATCACAAATCCACTCGCCAAACAAATTCCCCCAATAATTAATCTCTTGCGACGGTTACTGTAGAACAAGAGCAGAAGAACCAATACAGTTGCTAATCCGAAGAGAGTTATTAGTGATAAAATCCCTAATTTTGCGAATAAATCTTGTGGTTTACAGCCGCTCGTAAAAAAGGTCATCACCAATAACAGAAATGTGAGAAGAGTAAAACTAAAAAATAATAGATGTGGTGAAAGGTGAATTTTAGCCCTTAAGAATTCGGATAACCGTTTATGTAACCTAGACCATTCCGGCATTTGCAACCAATAAACAATCCCGAAAGCTAAGACATAATAGAGTATCATAGGATGGGTCCACACTCCCAAGCCTGAAAGGACTCCGAGTATAAAAATGACCACCGTTCCGTACCATCCTCTTAATACCCTGATTTGCGAAAGCAAAAGAATGGATGTTCCGAAAGCAATAAGAGGACAGGCGGCGACTGTCGGTCGAAAGGTCCACCATAAAATCTGCCATGTGGGGAGTGCCAATATAAATAAGCTGAGCAAGGCGGTATGGCTCCCCCAGAATTTGTACACTACAATTCCATGTAGAATTAGAAAAATGCAGAATAGAACTAAACTGCCTATCCGAAGAGTAAAAACCCCGGAACCAAATATTTTCATAAAACCGGCAGCTATGTAGGATTCAACAGTGCCTAAATAACTCTGTCCGAAATAATATATTGGATACTCTCCGTCCAAAATATGGTGAGCCATTAATCCGTGGATGGCCTCGTCACTGTCGAAATTTGCAGTCCACTGCGAGGCAGCCCATAATTGCACCGACATACCCAGACAAACGAGTAAAATAAATCCGACAATAAATTTACTCTGTTTCTTTTCGGGTGTTGCTTTATTCATAGAAATGATGCCCCGTTGTTGTGTGTTACTGAAACAATCCTCGTTCCTTCCAATCTTTGGTCGATAGAGCCATTTGTTACCCACACAAGAAACTGGTATGATTACGCACCTGCATCTAAAAAAACACCGGTTCGGTGTATTCCGTAAAGACCTCTTTCAAGATTGCCACCATCTCGCCCAGGGTGCAGTAGGCGTGGGCGCAGTCGATGAAGTGGGGCATCAGGTTCTCGCTGCTTTCCGCAGCCCGGCGCAAGGCGGCCAGATGTTTCTCGACCTGCACCGGATCACGGTTCTTCTTGAGTGTCTGCAAATTGCCGACCTGGCGGTCCACCATCTCTCGGGTGATTTTCAGGATGGGAATATCCAGTTTCTCGTCCTCGTCGACGTAATCGTTGACACCCACGATCAACCGCTCATGTCGGTCAGTCTCCTGCTGGTAGCGGTAAGCTGCGGCGGAAATCTCCTTCTGGGGGAAGCCCTGTTCGATGGCGGGAACCATGCCGTTCAGCGCATCGATCCGGTCGAAGTAGTCCTCGGCTAATTCCTGGATGCGGTCGGTGAGCCATTCGACGTAATAGCTGCCGCCCAGCGGATCGATCACGTTGGCCACGCCGTGCTCTTCGGCGATGAGCTGCTGGGTGCGCAGGGCGATTTTGGCGGCCTTTTCCGAAGGCAGCGCCCAGGTTTCGTCCATGGAATTGGTATGCAGCGACTGGGTGCCTCCCAGCACTCCGGCCAGCGCCTCGATGGCCGTTCGTACGATGTTGTTTTCAGGTTGTTGGGCCGTCAGGGAACAGCCGGCCGTCTGGGTGTGGAATCTGCACAGCCAGGAGCGCGGATCCTTCGCCTTGTACTTGTGGCGTAACTGCTTCGCCCAGATGCGCCGCGCCGCCCGGAACTTGGCTATCTCTTCGAAGAAATCGAGATGGGCATCAAAGAAAAGCGACAGCCGGGGAGCGAATTCGTCGATGTCCAGCCCTCGTTCCAGGGCCGCTTCGATGTACGTGAATCCGTCCTTAAGCGTGAAAGCCAGCTCCTGCGCCGCTGTGGCTCCGGCTTCTCGGATGTGATACCCGGAGATGGAGATGGTGTTCCACTGCGGCAGTTCCCGGGTGCCGAATTCGATGGTGTCCACGATCAGCCGCATGGACGGCTCGGGTGGGAAGATGAACTCCTTCTGAGCGATGTATTCCTTCAAGATGTCGTTCTGGATGGTGCCGCGCAGGTTTTCGCGTTTGGCACCCTGCTTTTCCGCAGCGGCGATGTAGAAGGCCCAGAGGATGGCGGCCGGGCTGTTGATGGTCATGGAAGTGGAGACCTTCTCCAGCGGAATGCCGTCGAAGAGGGCTTCCATGTCCCTCAGGGAGCAGACGGCTACGCCGCATTTACCCACTTCGCCTTCCGACCAGGGATCATCGCTGTCCCGGCCCATCAAGGTGGGGAGATCGAAGGCGACGGACAGGCCGGTCTGACCCTTTTTCAGCAGGAATTTATAGCGTTCATTGGTATCTTCCGGCGAGCCGTGGCCGGAGAACATGCGCATAGTCCAGAGGCGGCCCCGGTACATGTTATTGTGCACGCCGCGGGTGAAGGGGTACTCGCCCGGAAAGCCAAGCTTCTCCATGTAATCGAAATCTTCCAGGTCGTCGGGCGTGACCATCATGGGCACGTCTTCGCTGGAGGTGGTCATGTAGCGCTTCAGCCGGTCCTTGTTCTTCTTCCCGGTCTCCTCCAGCCAGCGCTGCTTTTCTTCCTTGGTGGAATCGTTATCCTTTGGCATAATCTCCTCACCCCTGCTTCCTGAAATGGTCCATCAGCCGGGAGGCGATGACGAACGGATTCTCCTCAGTATGGAGCTCCTTTTCTAACAGCGCGGCGCGATCTTCATCCCACATTTGGCGGCGCAGCTCGCCGTCCACCAGTTGGCGAATGCGTTCCCGGCGGCGGTTGAGCCGTTTGCCTTTCAACGCTCCCGTTTCGGCCAGGGTTCTCCAGTGAGATTTCAGGGTATCGTACAGTTCGTTCAGACCTTCACCCTTGCTGGCGACGGTCGAGGTCACGGGAGGATTCCAGCCGTCTCCGTGATGTTTCAGTTCCAGTGCGGATCGCAACTCATCCGCGGCGCGGTCCGCCGCCGGCCGGTCGGCCTTGTTCATGACGAAGATGTCGCCGATCTCCATCAGACCGGCTTTCATGGCCTGCACGCCGTCCCCCGATTCGGGCACCAGCACCACGATGGTGCTGTCCGCAGCCTTGGCGATGTCCAGCTCCGATTGACCCACTCCCACCGTCTCCAGGATGATGAGGTCCTTGCCGAAGGCATCCAGGATGTCGGCTGCGTCCAGAGCCGCTTGAGCCAGACCGCCCAGGTTGCCGCGCGTGGCCATGGAGCGGATAAACACGCCCGGATCGAGCCCGGCGCGGTTCATGCGCACGCGGTCCCCGAGCAGTGCCCCGCCACTGAAGGGGCTGGTGGGATCCACTGCGATGATACCCACTGACTTCTTATCCCTGCGGCAGAGGGCGCAGAGACCGTCGGTCAGAGTGCTCTTACCGGCGCCCGGTGGACCGGTAATGCCGATGCGATAGGCGCGCCCGGTACGGCTGAAAATCGGCTTCAGGTCAGGCTGAATGAGGCCGCCTGAATTTTCCACCCAGGAGATGATCCTGGACAGAGCTCTGACGTCACCCTTTTCAAATCGGGCTACCCACGGAGCGATGTCCATCGCGCTTTAAATGTACTCCCGTTTAAACCGGTCGAAATCTTCAAAAACCAGGGCGTTGTTCTTCTTGTGGCAATGGCCTTCCTTTTCCAGGATGGCGATCACCCGGCTGATGGTCTCCCTGCTGGTGCCGGCGATGTTAGCCAGATCCCGCTGCAACGGGAGTTCCGGGATCACTACTTTGCCCTCTTTCATGCGCCCGATGTCTTCCGCCAGGCGGATCAGCGTGACTGCGACCCGCCCCTTGGCATTGCTCAGGGATAGACTCTTGATTTGTGTGTCCGACTTGCGGATGCGGGCGGCCAGCTCCTTGAGCAGGAAAATGGAGACCTGTGGGTAGTTCTCCAGGGCGGCCAGGAACTCCTCCCGTTTCATAACCAGCAATTCTACGTTGTCCAGCGCGGTCACGGTGGCAGACCTCGATAGTCCGTCTATAACGGAGAGTTCGCCGAAAAATTCTCCCACTCCGAGAATGGCCAGGATTACCTCACCGCCATCTTCACTGATGCGGGAGATTTTGACCCGCCCCTCGTTGATGATAAACAGGTTCAAACCTCGGTCGTCCTCGAAAATGATCAGGTTGTTCTTCCTGTATCGCTTGACCGTGAGCGGGCTATCTAGCTCTTCAAGGGTCAGCTCATCCAGTTCCGCAAACAACGGCACCGATGATAGGCGGGATTCACCCATGATGGTTCTCCAATTCAAGGTTAGATTCGCTCTCTAGGGCGTTGTCGATCGCTTCCCTGACCGCGGGAAGCAGAAAGATGCCTTCCAGAGGTTGTTCCTTCAGGGCGTTGCTGACCGCTGTGACCTTCCGGCTCACAGGGGAAGTGCGGTTTAATACAATGACCCTCTTGTCCTGCAGGCGGCAGGAGCCGTCGCGGAAGGAACCGCGTTCGAAGCGTACCTCAAACTCCAGCCGGCGGGCTAGTTCCACCAAGTGGTCTAACAGTTCTTCCTGTCTCACCGCCACTCCTAAAGATAGTCTTCCATCTGACGCCGTTCCATGTATTCGACGATGCGCTTCACCTCCTGAGCGTGGTCGCGGTGGCAGATCAGGAGAGCGTCCGCTGTGTTGATGACGATCAGATCCTTCACGCCGACCGTCGCCACCAGCCGATCCGTGGAGTCGATCAGGCAATTGTGAGTATCGATCAGTACGTGGCCATCCAGGTTCACGTTGCCGGTTTCGTCCTTGGGAGAAAGGCGGTAAACTTCCGCCCAGTTTCCGATATCCGACCAATTGAAATCCCCCTTAACCACGGCCACATTTTCGGCCCTCTCCATCACGCCGTAATCGATGGAGATGGGTCGAAGTCCGCTGTAGATGTGCTCGAATTGAAGCTCTCTATCTTGTCCCTGAATCCTCTCGATTTCAGCGAGCGCTGCATGTAACTCAGGCAGGGAGCGTTCGATCTCAGACAGGATGCGCTTGACCGACCAGATGAACATGCCGCTGTTCCAGAGAAAATCGCCGCTCTCGAGAAAGCGTTTAGCAGTATCCAGGGTCGGCTTCTCGGCAAAGGTTTTTACTCCGTAAGCGCCGTTGCCTCTCTTGTCCTTTGGATCGAACTGGATATACCCGTAGCCGGTCTCCGGCTGCGTGGGGGTTATCCCTATGGTGACCAGTGAGTCATCCTTCTTCGCCGTCCTGATGGCCTGTTTGAGGCACGTGTTGAATCGATTTAGATCCGTGATCAGGTGATCGGCAGGAAGGATAACCATGATACCATCCGGATCCACCTCCTTCAACCGCTGTGCAGCCAGTGCGATGCACGGGGCAGTGTTCCTTCCTATCGGCTCCAGCACGAAATTATCATCATTAAAATCAGGGAGTTGCTCTTTGATATGAGAGACCAGATCGCGGGTGGTGACGATCAAGATCTCTGCGGCCGGAATTAGGGCTGAAATTCTGGAGACAGTTTCCTGCAGAAGGGTATTCGTTCCAAAGATGTTTAAGATCTGCTTGGGGTTTTTCTTCCGTGACCTGGGCCAGAATCGGCTGCCGACGCCTCCGGCCATGATAACTGCGTGATTCATAATGTCAGCTTATTATATGTTCGCTCTTTATTCCCCCGACCCTGCGCTCGAGTCGGCGGGAAACGGTAATGTTTTCCAGGAAAAATTCACCTCTTCCGTTACCCAGCGAGGTCGCACTCTTATGGTATCGTCAATCACTTTATAAGGTTCCGAAAAGGTGAAAGGTTCCAGTTGACCCGAAGAATAACGTTGGTTACCATCCAGGTCCTGATAGAGGAAGAGGCGGTAGTAAGATGCGGGCAGGTCACCGAAACGGTAATCGCCATTTTCCAACACGGCCGTTTCCCTGAAGACGAGGGTGCCCTCCAAAGGCTCAGCGACGATGCGCAAATTCGCCTCCGCATCCTCTACACGTCCCGTTATGGAGCCCAAATCCTCGAGATCCAATGTGGTGAAAGTCCGGATGATAAGGCTGTCGGATGACCGGTTGGCGAAAATGTCCCGCAGGGAATCCGGGATTATTTGTACGGTATACTCTGCCACCGAGCGCAAGGGTTCGTCCGGGATAAATCTACCCCAGGACGACCCGGGGTAATTCCAGCTTCCCGAAACCAGGTTGCTATCCGGATCGACCAACTTTATCGACCGGGGTAGATCCATCAGCGTGACGGCTTCCGAGAAGCCGACCAGGATACCTGAATCCAGCGGGACATTCCTGGCTCCGTGAACCGGGCTGCTCCAACTGAAGCGCGGGCCGAGGCTGTCCTCTGCCGTGGAAGCCTCGAATTCGGCCGCCAGAGAATCCGACAGGTTGCCAGCCAGGTCTTTCAAACCCGTCAACAGGATACTGTAAATGTCCCCCTCGCGCTGCGGACCGGTGGAGAGGAGTGCGGCGCTGGAATCTGCCCGATCCTGGTACAGGTCCATCACCGTTAATGCCACGCCTGTTTCAGACTCGACTGCAACCTGGGCTTCCGATATATCTACCGCTTCACTGAAACTCAGGCGAATCCCCTGCCGGTGTAGAGCCTGCACACCCCGCAAGGTGGGGGGATTCAGGTCATAATTGTTCATCACGAAAGTGACGACCGGCGGGGTATGTTCGTGCGCAAGCACGTCGGTGGAAGAGATCGCCAGCCCTTCTCTGTCTGCATCCCAGAGCCGGTTTCGGGTCACCTCTTCGACCGCGAAGAGGCGGTAACGTCCCGGGGGCAGGAAAGAGAGGTTGAACTGGTTTCCGATATCCGGCTGGACGGCGTAAGGGGCACGGTTAAATCGGGGATCTGGATCGCTTTCAGTTTCGAGGGGGTAAGCCCAAATCCAGGTGTCAGCGGGTTTCTCAACATCCTTGATTCGGCCCATAATCGCCGCCCGGTCGATGGTGGATCCGGTCGAGAAAGCCAGCACGAAGGATTCGCTCATTTGATTGCCGTTGACATCGCGAATACCTGAGCCGAAGGTGATGACGATAGTGCGGTCAGAGGGCAAGGCTTCAGTGAAGCGTATTTTTACGCGTTTGCCGCTAGTCTTGACGCTGTATCCACCCGGGGGCTCGGGGCTGATGAAGACGGATCCGTCGATGGAACTCGCCAGAAGGTATTCGTTCAGCTTCAGCCAGGGGCGTACATCCTTGGCCACGCCCACGGATTCGGAGTGAGGATAGCTGGCGAGGATAACCGGACCGGTCTCGTCAACCGGGCCACCCGGAGGGGGAGCCTGCCGCGCACATCCGGCCAGACTGATCAAACCAAATAGCAATGAGACAAATCGACCTATCTTCAGGGGATTCCTAATTTTTGTTGGAAATACTCTATGGTCTTCTTTAAGCCTGTCTCCAGCGAAACTTCCGGTTGCCAGCCCAGTTTCTGCTGCGCCAATCTGATATCCGGGCGGCGTTGCACGGGATCGTCCGCGGGCAGGTCCTGGTGTTCGATTTTCGATTTCGACTTGATCAACTTCAGGATAATCATGGCAAAATCGAGGATGGACCGTTCGCTGGGGTTGCCCAGATTGACCGGACCGACGGTCTCTTCGCATTCCATCATGCTGATCAGACCTCGTACCAGGTCGTTAACGTAGCAGAACGAACGGGTTTGCGAACCATCGCCGTACACCGTAAGCGGTGCTCCGCGCAGCGCCTGGATCACGAAGTTCGATACGACTCGGCCGTCATCTTCGGCCATGCGGGGGCCGTAAGTATTGAAAATACGCACGATGCGGGTGTCCACCTTGTTCTGGCGGTGGTAGTCCATCATCAGGGTTTCAGCTGCGCGCTTGCCCTCGTCGTAACAACTGCGCACCCCGATCGGGTTGACGTTTCCCCAGTAGGTCTCCTTCTGCGGATGTTCGAGGGGGTTGCCATACACTTCGGAGGTGGATGCCTGCAATATTCTGGCCTTGACCCGCTTGGCCAATCCCAGCATGTTCAGGGTACCCAGCACGTTCGTTTTAATGGTTTTGACGGGATTGTACTGGTAGTGGACGGGGGAAGCCGGACAGGCAAGGTTGTATATTCGATCCACTTCGACCAGAACGGGTTCGATGAGATCATGGCGGAGCAGCTCGAAGTGGTCGTGACTGAGCAGATGGCGGATGTTGTCTTTGCTGCCGGTGAAAAAGTTGTCCAGACAGATGACCTCGTGTCCCTGCTCCAGGAGCCTGTCGCAGAGATGGCTGCCGATAAATCCTGCACCCCCTGTGACCAAAATCCGCATAGACTTTCCCGTTTTTATCCCTTACTCTGTCGGTTCTCTCAGATTGACATCATTTCGCCCCAGTGAAAAGTAGCCGAAACCTTGCGCTGCCATCTTCTTCGCATCGTATATGTTGCGGCCGTCGAAGATCAGCGGGCTTTTCATGGTTTTGCGTATCAGATCGAAGTCGGGCTCTCTGAACTCATTCCACTCGGTGATAATGATCAGAGCGTCTGTACTCTTGGCGGCTTCGTATTCGTCGCTGACCATGGTGATCTTGTCGCCGAAGATTCGCTGCGCCTCTTTCATCGCCTGTGGATCGTACGCCTGCAGGCTCGCTCCCGCTTCCAGTAGTCCGTTGACGATGACGATCGAGGGCGCTTCCCTCATGTCATCCGTGCGCGGTTTGAATGAGAGCCCCCAGATGCCGAAGCATCTGTCGGAAAGGTCATCTCCGAAGTGCCCCTTTATTTTCTCAACAAGCCTGTGCTTCTGGCGTTCGTTGACCTCTTCCACAGATTTCAGTATGTCGAGTTCCATGCCGTAATCTTGGGCCGTATAAATCAGGGCTTTGATGTCCTTGGGGAAACAAGAACCGCCGTACCCAACCCCGGGAAATAGGAACTGATGCCCGATGCGGTTATCCGATCCGATGCCCTGGCGTACCAGAGTTACGTTGGCCCCCACCTTTTCGCAGAGGTTGGCCATCTCGTTCATGAAGCTGATCTTGGTCGCCAGCATGGCGTTGGCGGCATATTTGGTCATTTCGGCGGAACGCACGTCCATCACGATGATGGGATGTCCCGTTCGCACGAAGGGGCTGTAGAGATCCTTCATTAACGCTTCCACCCTGGAATCGTCCACACCGATCACCACCCGGTCGGGACGCATGAAGTCATCTATGGCGGCGCCTTCCTTGAGGAACTCGGGATTGGAGACGACGTCGAAGGGGTGGTCGGTCTCCTTGCGAATGGTTTCTCGAACCAGATCCGCAGTTCCAACCGGAACAGTGCTCTTATCCACGATGGCTTTGTATCCGTTCATAGCTTTGCCGATGGAGCTGGCGACGTCGAGAACGTGTCTGAGATCACTTGATCCATCTTCGTCCGGCGGAGTCCCCACGGCGATAAAATTGATCAGTGACTGTTTAACAGCCGCCTCGAGATCGGTTGTGAAGCTCAAACGCCCTTTCTTCGTGTTGCTGTCCAGCATCTCCTTCAAGCCGGGTTCATAGATCGGGATGATCCCTTTCTTCAACATCTTGATCTTCTGCTTGTCCACATCGACGCAGATCACATCGTTGCCGGTTTCGGCGAAACAGGTCCCGGCGACCAGCCCCACATACCCCGCTCCAATGACACAGATTTTCATGGTTTAGATTTCCGTTATTTACCTGGTTTCTTTCGAGGCGCGGTTTAAATCTTCTCGCCCCGATTCACTCTCATCCTGCCCACCTGATATTCACTTCAGACTTCGATGTTATTGTCCTGAAGATACTTCAGATGGCTCAAGTCATCTTCCTTCAACCTTTGATTCGCATGATGCAGCGATTCGAAGGTCCCCGCATCCGTCCACCAGCCCTTCAAAACGTCGTAGCTGAGTTCGTTACGCTTGATATACTCATTGTTGACGTCGGTAATTTCCAGTTCACCCCGGTTTGAGGGTTTCAAATTTCTGATGAGTTCGAAGACTTTTGAATCGTACATATAAATACCCGTTACTGCCAGGTTGCCGCGGGGATTTGCCGGTTTCTCTTCGATACGCTTCACCCGGTCGCCTTCGAGTTCCGCCACACCGAATCGGTGAGGATCAGAGACTTCTTTGAGAAGGATACGGGCCCCCGCCGTCTGCGCCGAGAAATTGGCGACGTATTCCGTGATCGGATCTTGAAAAATGTTGTCTCCCAGGATGACCACCATGCGGTCTCCAAGGGCAAAATGCCTCGCCAAACCCAGCGCCTGGGCAATGCCACCCGCTTCATCCTGGACTTTGTACGAGAATTCGCAGTTGAACTTTTTGCCCGATCCTAAAAGTCCAACCACGTGTCCCATGTGCTCCACACCGGTGACCAGCAAAATCTCCGTAATCCCTGCTTCCAACAGCTTCAGGATGGGGTGATAGATCATGGGGACATGCCCCACCGGCAGGAGATGCTTGTTGGTGACTTTCGTCAATGGAAACAAGCGGGATCCAGATCCGCCTGCCAGGACGATGCCCTTCATGAATGCCTCGAATGAGTTTTCATCCGTTCTCAATCGAGCACCCAGCTCGTATCGAGAACAGACCTCAGAAACTGATGATGTGATCCAGGCGAACGAGAAGGTTCATGCCTCCCCGGACGCCTTCTTCTGCTTCGCCCTCTGAATGGGCAGCGTTGGAAATCCAATCGTATCCGATCCAGCCTTCAGCTTGGATGAACCGGTACGGCAGCAGTGAAAATTCGATGCCGAGTATATGCGTCTTTTCGACGACGCCGGTCGGGAACGGCTCGGAATAGCCCTCCTCGATGGAGTAGTCCATGTAAGAAGTGTCGAAGGGGGCGGTGACCCGCCCTTCACCCAGGCGCCGGTAGTCCCAGAAGCCGTCCAGTCGGAGGACTGCTTTCGGCCACCAGGAGATCTCTGCGCGCAGACGGTCACCGTCGTTGCCCAGATTCGATCCCAGAGGTAGTCCGTAATTCAGGTATCGGTAGCGCGGTTCTACGGCATTGTAAGTGCGGTTGGTTATGCCGCTGTAACTCAGCTCTGCACCCACCCGGCCACCTGCCTCCATCCAGCGGCCGCCGATCAGCCAGCCCCACTCCGCCGGTTCCAGGTCTTCGGACGTCTTTTGTTCAATCTGGATGTCATCCAGGAGCAATTGACCGAAGAGCTGAAGCCCACGGCGCGGGAATGCGCTGACGTCCAGGCCAATCAAGCCGTTCCCCTCGGAATTCTCGTTGACCAGTTCCCCGTAGTAGGGCAGGAAGGGGTTCATGGACCCCAGCCTCACCCCCCCGGTGAAGAGCAGCGTTTCGCACAGACCGATGTGGAGCCAGTTCCAGGGCTTCAAGTCCAGGCGGTGTCCGGACAGAAACCGGTTGATGCGCTCGCCGGATGGCTCCTCGTAATCGTTTACCTGGCCAACAAGTGCGCTGAAGGCGCCCCAGCGCCAGCGGACCCGGAAGCTGATCTGATCCAAACCACGGGCGGAATGGTTCAAGAGGAGGTGATCCTCGCCCGGTCCCCAGTAACGGTGGTCCCGGCCGAGTTTGAGTTCCCACCTCTGCTCGGCGCCCGTGACGACGAAATAGGCCGCCTCGGTCAAACCGGCAACTCCGTTCCAGACCTTGCCCGTGTAGGAGTCGTGATAACTCAGATCGCGATCAGCGCGCAGAGCCGTATAGACTCCCATCCTCGAATTACCGACACCGGCGGCGAGGATGGCGTAGCCCGCTTCACGGCTCTCCTGGCCGTGAGTAGCGTCGAATCCGAGTGATGCCCGCCCGCCGACAAATCCCCTCCAGCCAGCCGGTTGGTTCAGCTCATTTTCAAATTCACGGAGAAGTAGATCGTAACGTTCGCTGAGACGGTTCT
>JALGZU010000223.1 GCA_025774735.1 candidate division LCP-89 bacterium
GGCAGGTGATGGAGGCTCAACTATACTGGGCTGGGCTTGTTGGGGCGAAACCTTCGAGGAGGCTACACAACAGCCGGAAGTCATTCCTGCAGAGATCTACATATCTTCCGCATATCCCAATCCCTTCAATCCCGTCACCACGTTGTCTTTCGCTCTCCCTGAAGCATCCCACGTGACATTGACCGTCTTCGACCTGCAGGGCCGGGTAATCGCCGAGTTGGTCAACGGCCTGAGGGAAGCTGGGATTCACGAAGTGACCTTCGACGCTTCGCAACTCGCTTCCGGCCTCTACTTCTACCGCATCGAGGCAGGTGAGTTCTCAGCAGTAGAGAAGATGATTCTAATGAAGTGACAATGTCACTCTTTCCGCCGGATGCTAGGCGATCCGGCGTCTGCAACCAGGCAATCTGTAGGGCGGGGGTGCTTCCCCCGCCCTTTCTATTAAAATATTTCCCTGTGCAAAATTATTCGCTTGACTTTCAAGATTTATTTGTTATATTATACCATATCGCTATTCGTTGTGGAGGTATCATGAAACGCGTTATTCCCATTCTTGTTTCTATCGCTCTCTTCGTACTGCTACCATCAATATCCGAAGCGGGCAAAGTCCCCGCCGTCAACCACCCCATCATCACCGGTGACGAAACCGTCGATGCACCGGTCGCCTTCCCGCCCTATCCGATCCCGCCTCAGATCGATGAGAGAGACATTGTCGGTGACACTGTCGTCATCGGTACGACCTGGTACGAAAGCCAATCCAACGGCACTGTTGGTAGGATGCTGGCGAAAGACGAATCCGGCTATTTCCATTTCGCCTGGATGAACGGATTGGATTACAGCGCCATCAACAGGCACATCTATTACAACTACATCGATCCATCCGGAGTTCAGGGTTGGCCGGGTGTCGGCGTTCAGGTTGACAGTTCCGCTCGAGCCGGATACACGACTCTGGACGTGGATTTCGGCGGCGTTGCGTTTCCTACTTTTCATCAGACCATGATCTCCGGCTACCCTTACAAAATAGCCATCGGAACCAGTAATCCGCCGTATAGCGGCTGGTTTTCCGTTCACGATGCGCCTCTAATTCCTCTCATCGAAGAGATTGTTTGGCCAAGAATCCAAATCGATCGGAATGGTCGCATCCACGTTGTGGCTTCGGAGGCGGCTTACTACTGGTACACGCGTCATTATTACATAAGCGCTGAGTATGATTCTGGAACCGGAACAATTACCTTCGACAGTATCTGGACCTACGTCGATGAATACCTGACAGACGCCATTGACGTTGCCACATCCGACGTATCCGACCGCATCGCCATCGGCTGGACACATGGCCGTGATGAAGGAATCCCCTGGGTGGAACCGAACGAACACAACAACGACATATACATCCAGATAGACGAGGACGGCATCAATCCCTGGTTCGTTTTCCCGACCAACCTTACCGATTTCATCCCTCCGAATTTATCCTTCTTACCAGATACTGTGATTGCGAACATGGATACACTGAGAGCTTACACTGACTTGGATTTATATTTCGATCAGGATGATTACCTGCATGCCGCCTTCACGACCGTAGGATTCTTTGCGCTTAATGAAGAAACCTTCGTAAACGCCTCAACCATCTGGCACTGGACGGAACAGTACCCGGATGAATTCCGAATGGTGAGGGATGCTTTCGACCCTGAAAATATAATTGATTGCGGAGCCTACAATGTAAGGGCCCAGAAGCCCTGCCTCGGCCAGGATCCCTCTACCGGGTACCTCTACTGCATGTTCCAGGAATACGACGTGGACAGCACGCATCTCTCGGCGGCCGGTTGGCCTTCCGGGGATATCTACGTTTCCGTCTCCACGGACGGCGGCTTGAACTGGTCGGTGGGAACGAACGTCACCAACACGATCACTCCGCAGAACGCGCCAGCAGGAGAATGCCTGTCCGAATTGACCCCTTCCATGGCGAAAGTTGTGGATGACGTTTGCCACATCATGTACGTTCTGGATCGCGATGCCGGTTTCGTGATCCAAAACGAGGGTTCCTGGACGCTTAATGATGTGATCTATCACAAAGTCTCCGTCGATTCGATCCCGGCCATCCCGCTGGTGCCGCAGTGGCCTGAACCTGGCAGTTATCCTTTCTATGTTATAGGGATACCACCGTTTATTCCAAGAATCGAATTGACTGCATTGGACACTACCGTATTCCCTTCGACCGGTGGCGTTCTGGAATATAACATAATGGTGGAAAATCCCTGGTCAATGATGTTTACAGAAGACATCTGGTGCGATGTAATCTGGTATCCCGATGGATACTATGGCCCAGTACTTGGGCCCGTTTACAGTTTCACAATGCCTCTCTACTGGTCAGGTAATCGCGACCGTGAACTGATAATCCCGGAAAATGCACCTGCTACCACCTATTTCCTCAACGCCTATATCGGTGACTATGACCCAATATATCCTGAGATAATCGCCGAAGATCACCTGGAATTCATCAAGACAGGTGATGCGGATGGAACCGGTGAATGGACTTTCATGAGTGCTGGTGAATCGTTTGCAGACATAAGCGGTGATCAATCCGATCTGTCTATCAAACCGGAGAGCATTCATCTTTATCAAAATTCCCCCAATCCCTTCAATCCCGCCACCACCCTCTCTTTCACTCTGCCTGAAGCGGCTCACGTAGAACTGACCGTCTTCGACCTGCAGGGCCGGGTGATCGCCGGGCTGGTCAACGGCCTGAGGGAAGCCGGGGTTCACGAAGTGACCTTCGACGCGTCGCAACTGGCTTCCGGTCTCTACTTCTACCGCATCGAGGCGGGCGGCTTCTCCTCAGTGAAGAAGATGATCCTGATGAAGTGACAGAGTCACTTTTTCCGCCGGATCGCGCGCATTCGGCGTCACTTAATGCTCAGATGAAAGGGCGGAACCTGTTTTCCGCCCTTTTTATCAAACAATATTTCCCTTTTCAATCGGGATTTTAAGGCAATTCCTGCAAAAACCGCTTGCAAAATTCAATGACTTTGCTATTTTGTATCCCACCTCTTTCAGACATCATCTCATAGAAACGAATATAGGAGGAAGACCGGTGAAAAAAATCATCACAGTTTTGGCCATCTTCGCACTCGCAGGGGCGGTTTTCGGCAACGGTGTGAGCCTGAACAGTCCAGGAACCCGAGCCCTGTCAATGGCCGGTGCAGTTATCTCGAATGTCGGTGATTACAGCGCGCCCTACTGGAATCCGGCGGGATTGCAAAATGGCGAGGGGGTTCAGCTCTCATTCTTCCTGACCGATATCGTCCCCATGGCGAGTTATAAATATACTCTGCCTGCCTCTTTAGGCGGCGCAACAATTGATGCCGAGGGTGAGCCCAAGCATTTTTTCGTACCTAATCTCGCCTTTCTCTGGAATTGTAAGCTCTCTGATAGGCTCAGAATGGGCCTTTCGTTCATCGTACCCGCCGGGTTGGGTACGGATTGGGATGGAAATGACCTGCTGGCTTTTAACGGTCCAGCACTACTAACAGGAGGCGTCCCAAATTTATTCAACACCGATTCTTTCACCTGGGAGAGCGATCTTGATGTTTGGAATCTCTCCTTCTCAACCGGCTATACCTTCGGTGAAAAATTGAACGTGGGCGGAGCTTTTCACCTGGTCAACGGCAAGATGAAACTGGAACGCGGCGTCGATGCAGTAAGCAATATAAATCCAGCAACACTGCCGCCTGATGACCTACTCGATTCCCAGTACGAGGAAGAATCCGATGGCTGGGGCTACGGATTCGGCCTGGGATTTCAATATATGGCCACCGAGAAGATTACCATCGGAGGAATGATACGCACTCGGATGAACATTGGCCTCTCCGGGGACGCAAAAGTCAGCAACAGCGCTCTCGGCACTCTGGCCGATTACGAATTCGACCGTGACCTCACCTTGCCTCTGCAGACGGGCGGAGGTATCAGCTTCAGACCGACGGAAAAACTCCTTGTGGCAGCCGAGGTATTCTGGACACAGTGGTCCGAAACGCAGGATTATCTCATCGCAACACACGACAGCCAAAAAGATACCCTGACACTCCTGTGGGAGGATGCGTTGCAGATCCGTTTCGGCGGGGAGTACAAGGCCACCGACGCACTGGATCTCCGCGCAGGATTTTACATCGATCCAGCGCCGAGCCCTGATAAAACTCAGACCATCCTCATTCCCAATGTCGACTTTTTGGGCTTCACGGCGGGCGCAGGCTATACCATCAACAAATTCACCCTCGAGGCAACTTTTGAGTACCTGTTGGGTAGCGATCGGGAGATCGATGAGGCGGACGTGATGCCGGGAGTAGGCATGCCGGGTACGCATAGTTACAATATCATCGCGCCGAGCGTAGCGGTGACCTACAAATTCTGATCACAATTACCTCAGCATAGATAAAATAAAACGCCGGACGAAGTGTCCGGCGTTTTTGTTACAAGATAAATACTCGATCAGATTACGACGGCTTTCATCCGCAGCACGAAGCATTCTCAACTCCGCCGCAAGTTGGTTCAGTACCTTTGAGCGAACCGACGATCACGGCAGTTGCACATCCCACACCGGCGTTAACTGACAGTGCTCCAGGCGGGCAGTTCAGAGCGCAGGCGCCGCATTCCATACAGCGATCGACATCGACAATCTTAGCTCTCTTATTCTCCATCACGAAGACCGCATGAGGACAGACCTCCAGGCACATCCTGCAGCCGTCGCATTTCTCCACATCGTACTCTAAAGTCACGATACCTGGCAAATATTTCATTTCTATAGACATTTTTTCTGGTCAACTCAGATAAACCGGGATGTTATCCACAGTCCGATACCGGCGACTGATCCTGCGATCTGTAGAGGCACCGCAACCCGCATTTCACGGCGAACTCCGGAAAGGGAAGTGAAGGTCGAAGATCCGGTAAAATTCATCGCTAAAAAGCTGGCGATGGCAGGTATTATCAGCAGCCACGCCGACGCGTTCAGCCAATCGTCGAAGATTTGACTATTGAACCCTTTCCATAACAGAAGAACGAGTACAAGGACAAATCCAACCCAGGCTCCTTTCGCAGAGAAAGATCTGCCGGGGACATAGGGCAAAAGCACCGGCGTGATAACTGTACCTGCGAGATAGCCGCAAAGTAATAACAACACGCTTCGTAAGCCGACGGAGATGGCCTGCGCGACAAAGTATCCCTCGGAACTCAATCCGGAAAGAGCGAAAAAAAAAGCAGATCGCGACCAAGAACAGATACTTAGAGGAAATCACCAGGTCGTAGGGTATCAAAACCAGCCGACTTCGGAGAGGAAATCGAACGCGCCTCATCTCCGGCGTTGCTCTCAGGCCTGAGGACAGATATGCCGGCAGATCTTCGGCACGAACCGGACCAAATTTCACCTTAAAACCGCTCAGCTCTTTCACCTTGTGCGCTGCGACACCGGTAGCGCTCAATTGCGGCAGGATGAGTTTTTTATGTTTTACAACATCCTGTAGGCCCGTCACCTCAATGCGTTTTACCAGTTCATCCGTACTGAACGTCCCTTTTCCTGCCGAACACCAGACGTTAACTCCCCGGGTATCGAGGACCAATATCCAGGCATCGATTCCAATTAGCTGCGATCTCAAGCAATCGAAGCTCAACTTGTAGTTCGCAGTTACCATCACCGACGAATCCGGAGTCGGATCGCCGACCCGATAAAGACCGGGTTTGACACGGAAATGCGATCTACCGAAGCCCCAGCGTACCTTCCAGGCTCCCAGCCGATCCCTGAAAGTCAGAGTTGCAGGTATCCGGGGTATCTCATCCGGTTTATCGACTAACATCACTTCTCGCGCCTATGGGTTCTGAAGAAACGGTTAGTTCCTATTCTATCATCAATTATCTTACTATTCCATTTG
>JALGZU010000224.1 GCA_025774735.1 candidate division LCP-89 bacterium
TAGCCTGGCATAATGTTGGGGCCGTGAGCTAGGATCTCTCCTTCGGGATCGATGCGAATGTCCACCCCTGGCAGAGGCGGTCCTACAGTGCCGATACGGACATCTTCCAGGGGGTTGGCGCAGAGGACCGGACTGGTTTCCGTCAAGCCGTATCCTTCAATCATGGGCACGCCCATGGCCCGGAAGAACTCGCCGACCTCCGGGGAAAGTGCCGCGCCACCGGAGACCATGATGCGGATGCGGCCGCCGGTCCGAGCGCGAATTTTCGAGTAGACTAGGCGGTCCGCTAGGCCCCGCTTCAGTGCCAGGACGGGGCTCTTGCGGTGTTCTTCATCGAGGCTTTTCATGCCGACGTCCAGAGCCCACCCGAACATTTTCTGACGAATCCTGGGGCTTTTACTCACCGCGTCCAGGATACGCGTGCGCATCATCTCGTAGAGGCGGGGCACCGCCAGCATGACGGACGGCTTGACTTCGAGCAGGTTGCGGGCTACGGTTGCGGGCGATTCGGCGAGCGGGAGGTAGTGACCCCCCAGTCTTTCGAAGACATGGGCCAAGGGCAGAAGAGATAGGAAAGTATCGCTCGGTTTTATCTTTAGAACCTCGAGAACACCTTCCATGTTCGCCAACAGGTTTCCGTGTGTGAGCATGACCCCTTTGGGCTGTCCCGTCGTCCCGGATGTGTAGATGATTGTGGCCAGGTCGTCGCGTTTGATCTGCTTGGTGTGTTCCTGCACCCGCGTCTTCGTGGCTGGGCTCATCGGCGCTCCGGATTCGATCAGCTCCCTGAAATTGCCGTCAACTGCGGGGATGGTGTCGGTCTCCTCGAAGATCCAGATCGATTCCAGATCGCCCTTCAACCTCAGGTCGGCGGCCTTCTCGGCCTGAGCCGCATTTTGAGCGAACAGGATTTTCGCCCCGCTGTCCTTCAGGATGTATTGAACCGGGGAAGCGCTGAGGCTGGTGTAGATGGGCACGAGGACGGCGCCGATGCTGACTGCGGCGAAATCGACGTAGGGCCATTCCGGCCGGCTGTCGCTGATTATGGCGACGCGGTCACCGGCTTTGATGCCCAATCGCAGGAGTTCTCCCGCCAGCGTAATCACGGATTCTTCGAGGTTGCAGTAGGAGATCTTCCGGTACTGACCGTCCTGTTTGTACATGAGGGCGGTCTTGCCTGCGAACTTGTCGCAGCTGTAACTGAGGGCCATGCCCAGGGAGGTTGCAGGTGTCATAACGGCAGAGTCTATTATTATCGAATTCAGTTAGTTCGATTCAGCCGTGCAGGGGTCGAGCGGTTAGCGCACAACCGGGGAAGGGATGAGTTCGAGTGCTTTTGGAATTCGAATATACGGAACGAGGGACTTAAAAGCAAGCGCTTTTAAGGGGAGGTGCAATTCAGGCATGGCTGTAGGTTCGGTGGTGGTGACGTCGGAGTAAGGCACGTTAAGGAGGAAATTTCTCAGGGGCGGGTCGTTGGATTCTAGTTTTCTTTGTCACTGAATCCCGGCTTGTCGGTGCGCGGGATACCCAACTTTTTGCTTAGCTCTTCGACGTTTTTTAGGGCCTCGATTTCCGTCTCCATCTTCAACGCAGCTTTATCCAACTGCGTGGCGATCAGATCTATGCCGGCGCTGATCTGCTTGATCGCCTCGGGACTGGCGCCCCCTTCCTGCAGCATGCGGTTGGATTTGGCCATCGTCATCAGAGCCATCGAGAACATTATGAAAAGGCGGTTATCACGAAGCGTTTGCTCAAAATTCATGGACACCTCATCGCTTAATATATCAGTTGGGCAGTTTTAATATAGGCAAACCAGAATCATTTTCCGGTGATTCACGTCACTTCTGACAATCCCTTGAAAAGAACCGCAATCGGCTTGACTTGACCGCCGGTGATAAATACATTGTCATTGATCCAGACATTCGAATCATTCAGCACCGGACATGGCCCCACTCGCGACACCAAAGATACTCCTTGTCGATGACAATCGGGATTTCCTCGAAGTCACCGAGAAGATCTTGGACGAGATGACCGACTATCAGGTCGTTAGCCTGGATCAAGGCGGCGAAACTCTGGAGACGGCCCTGCGGGAGAAACCGGACGTCATCGTCCTGGACGTGTACATGCCCGGTGCCGACGGAGCCCAGATTTGCCGCGAATTGAAGACCACACAGGATTTACAGAACATCCCGGTGCTGTTCCTGACCGCGGTTGGCCAGGATCCCCGTTTTCGAGCCCGCTGCCTCGAAGAGGGAGGGGACGATTTTCTGATGAAGCCGGCTGACTCGCAGGAGTTGGTTGCCCGGCTGCGCGTCCTGCTGCGCATCAAGAACCTGCAGGACACGCTGCGGGAGGAGAGGGACGAGCTGGAGGAGAAGGTGCAGGAGCGGGCGAAAGAACTGGAGCAGAAGGAGACCCTCGCCGCCATCGGCAAGATGGTCGCCGGAGTGGCACATGAAATCCGCAACCCGCTGGGAGCCATCTCAAATTCGGCTGCCGTGTTGTCGCGCGACCTGGTTCTGGAAGGGGAAGACCAGAAATTGATGGAGATCATCGTTCAGGAATCCAACCGGCTCCGGGATACCATCACCGACTTTCTGACTTTCGCGCATCCTCCCCCCTACCATTTTCGCGAGATCGACGTGAAGAGGTTGATCGAGGACGTGTATCTCCTTGCCAAACGGGATAACCTCTGCGGACCGGATGTCGACATCGAGGTTGACATTCCCGAAAAGCTGCCTCCACTCAAGGTCGATTGCGACCGGCTGCAACAGGTGTTGTGGAACTTGATCCGCAACGCGCTGGAAGCCATCCGGGGGCAGGGCAAGGTGAGGGTATCAGCGAAGCAGCAAACAGAACACGGCCGCGAAGGGGTATTGATCGAGGTCTCCGACAGCGGCCCCGGCATCTCGGTGGAAAATATGGAGAATATCTTCACCCCGTTCTTCACGTCGAAGACGCGGGGGAGCGGTCTGGGACTGGCCATGGTGCAGAGCGCCGTGCGGGCTCACGGCGGCAAGATAAGAGTGATGGATGGAGATGGCGGTGGAGCCGGTTTTCAAGTCTGGCTGCCCATAGCCGACTGGTGAGAAGGTGACAACTATGGCGGATACGATAGTGAGAATTTTGGTCGTAGATGATGAGGTTAATCAGACGGATTCGCTGGTGATCCTGCTGCGCAGGGAGGGGTTCCATGCCGAGGGCGTCTACGATGCCGGACAGGCTCTGGATTATCTGCAAAAGCAAGACGTGGATCTGGTCATCACTGATCTGAAGATGGGGGACGAGGACGGCATCTGGCTGACCGAGCAGATCAAAAAGAACTACCCCGAAACCGTAGTTCTGGTCATCACGGCCTACGGGACTATCGAAACGGCGGTGCAGGCCATTAAGAGTGGCGCCTTCGATTACATCCTCAAGCCGGTGCAATCTGACCAGTTGAAGGTCGCGCTGGAGCGGTCGCTGGAATGGAGCCAGATGAAGCGCAAAGTCCGGGAACTGGAAGACCGCCTCCAGGAGCACGATGCCCGGAACCAGGTCCTGGGAACGTCGCCGGCCATCACCCGGGTACTCCAGCTTGTGGACCTCATCGCCGGGGCGGACTCCTCGGTGCTCATATACGGTGAATCGGGCACCGGCAAGGAACTCATCGCCGAAAGGATCCACCACCAGTCGCCGCGTTGCGAAAATCCTCTGGTCATCGTCAACTGCGGGGCTCTGCCCGAGACCCTGCAGGAGAGTGAACTCTTCGGTCACGTCAAAGGCGCCTTTACCGGCGCGATGCGCGATAAGAAGGGATTGCTGGCCGAAGCGGACGGAGGCACCCTCTTTCTGGACGAGGTGGGGGAACTTTCTCAGGCGGCCCAGGTGAAACTGCTCCGTTTCCTGGAAAATGGCGAATGCCGCCGCGTGGGGGAAACCACCACCGAAACCCTGGACGTGCGGGTGCTGGCCGCAACCAATCGCGACCTGGCTAAAGCGGTGGACGAAGGCACCTTCCGGTCTGATCTGTATTACCGCTTGAACGTCATCCCCATTTCCGTGCCGCCCCTGCGGGAGATCAAGGAGGACATCCTCCTGATCGCGCGCAGTTTCCTGGAAGAATACGCCGCCAGGATGGAGAAAGAAGTCCCCCGGCTCTCCGAGGAGTGCCTGCAACTACTCACCGAACACAACTGGCCCGGTAACGTGCGCGAGCTGCGCAATCTGATGGAGAGGGCGGTCGTGGTGGATCAGGACAACGTGATCACCATGGGCGATCTCCCCGATCACATGCGCTGCCGAGGCAGCGACCTGCTTGAAACCGGTCTGAAGCGGAAACTCTCCCTCAAGGAGATCGAAAGGCTCTACATCCTGGCCACTCTGGAGGAGTGCGAGGGCAATCGCAAGAGGACGGGGGAAGTGCTGGGCATCACCAAGGCGACCTTATGGCGTAAACTGAACCTGTATGCGGACGAAGAGCGCGACGAAGCAGCCCTGGAAAGGGTTTAATAACGAAACGGGCAAGCTGCCGTCAGCATAACCGCGTGCGGAGTTACGCCTGAGGATTCGGGCACAGTTTATGCAAGACTCACCCCAGAAACCGACTAATTTCGTTGAGGAACAACCATGGCACACGTGTTGATCGCGGATGACGATCAAGGCTTCCTGGTGTCGCTTTCGATCGCGCTGCGCCGTGAGGGGCATGATGTCCGGGCAGCAGAAAATTCAGAAGAAGCGCTGAACCTTCTGGAAAAAGAGGCATTCGATTTTATGATGGTCGATATCCGGCTGGGGCCGTTGCTGGGTGTAGAATTGGCCGAATGGGCGCTTCTGCGGCAGCCAACCCTGCCGGTGGTCTTCATGTCCGCCTACCCATACGGGGAACTGGAAGGGCGCATCCGCCGTATCTCGCCTCACCCGGTACTGGAGAAACCTTTTGATGTGACCGATGTTGGAGGGATGATGGAACATTCGGTACGAACCGAAGATTAAGGTATAGAGACCGCCTGTAAAACCCACCCGGTGCCGGGTGGGTTTTTTTTGTTGCATGCACACCGATAAACCGCATTAAGGCTTGCACTGAAGACTGCGATATCCTATATTATTGCATTGTTGTGCAATAATGCAGGATAGAACAATGGTCGACCCTAAAATACTGGAGCTTGAATCCGGTCTGCTGAGCGTGCTTGCCCAACCCACCAGGTTGAAAATCCTCTATTTCTTGAGAGGTGGGGAAAAGTGTGCCTGCGAGATCAATCCACGTATGCAGGAAGATCCTTCGGTCGTCAGCCGTCACCTGGTGAAGATGCGAGAGGCGGGGATATTGGATTCCCGCAAGCAGGGGGTTTCAATTTTTTACCGGATCCGGGAACCGAGGGTTTTCGAAATTCTGGATCTGGTGGATGAGATACTGAAGGCGGCGGCGCAGGAGCGTGCCCGTCAGACGGCCGGACTGCTGTAACCTGCGACATTTCGAGGTATAAAACCTGCATTCGATCATCGTGAACGAGCCGAACTCTGCAAGATGTCGAGGAGACTATGAAACCCTGGCTACGCTGGACCATTCTGGCTGTTGTTTTCGTTGCGGCCCTGTCAATCATTATTTTTAA
>JALGZU010000225.1 GCA_025774735.1 candidate division LCP-89 bacterium
AGCGTCCTGCGCCGCGTCAGGTTCAAGCTGCACCGGTTGCCGGGACTTCTATGGAACGTGCTGGCCGATACGCGGCGCCTGGTCGACGTCATTCGCCAGGAAAACGTCAAGCTGATCTATTCGAATACAAGCGCCGTGATCACGGGAGCGTTGGCCGCGCGAGTCTGTCGTATCCCCAATATCTATCATGTGCACGAAATCATCGATAACCCGGTCTGGCAGGCGAAAGCGATCGCCCGGACCGTCGTGGGAAATGCCTCCGAGGTCATCGCCGTTTCAGGTCCGGTGCGTGATTTTCTCTCGCGTTACGGCCGCTTCGGCGATCCTCCCCTCCGCGTCATCTATAACGGCCTGGACCCATATAACTCCATTAATGCAGACGCTGTTGAAGCCGTGCGGGCTGAACTGGGGGCAGAGTCGGATAACGTTCTCTACGGCGTTATCGGGCGCATTCACCCCTGGAAGGGGCAGCGCTATTTTGTCGATGCCGCCCGCATGGTTGCCGACGTCGATCCCCGGGCACGCTTCGTTATCGTTGGAGGCACTTTTCCGGGATACGAACGCCTCTTGGAAGAGTTAAAAAAACGCGTTCTCCAGCTCGAACTGGAAAATGTCCTTAAAGTTCTCCCGTATCGCCGGGATATCGCCCTGTTGATGCGGGCGTTGGACGTTCTGGTGCTGCCATCGACGAAACCGGATCCACTGCCAACGGTTGTACTGGAAGCGATGGCTTCACAACGACCCGTTATCGCCACGGCACACGGAGGTTCTCTGGAAATGGTAGAGCACGGCCAAACCGGATTCTTAGCGCCTCATCATGACGTCACAGGGATGGCTGAAGCCATGATCGAGCTGGCCGGAAATGCAGCGCTGCGCCAGTCCTTCGGCCTGGCGGGGAGCGAACGTCTTGCCGCCAAGTTTTCCAGAGACCGGTTCAGGAATGAAATTCGCCGTTGTGTTCAGGGCCATCTGCCCGCGGCAGTTGACGTCGAAGCGACGGAAAATAGCCATACTCAATTGATTCACTAAGAAGAGATCGATGTCCAACCGAAGTTTAACCATCTTCTTCCCCTGTTATAACGAGGAAGGCAACGTTGAAAAAGCGGTGGCCGTAGCTCTTGAAGCGGCCCAGCTGGTGACCGACGATTACGAGATCATCGTTATCAACGATGGATCGGCCGATGATACCGGCCGGATCGCCGATCGTTTGGCGGAACAGAACGATCGCGTTCGGGTCATCCATCATCCCCAGAACAGGGGTTACGGCGCAGCACTGAGGTCGGGCTATCACGGTTCTCAGAAGGAGGCCGTATTTTACACGGACGGTGATCTGCAGTTTGACGTCAAAGAGATCACCAAACTGTGGCCTCTGCTGGGCGATTACGACGTCGTCACGGGCTACCGCATCAAAAGGATGGACAATTTACTCCGCAAGATCAACTCGTTCGGGTGGACTTCGTTAACCCGTCTGCTCTTCGGCTTGAGTGTGAGGGATGTCAATTGCGCCTTCAAACTGTTCAAGCGGGAAGTCGTCGCAGAAATGAAGCTGGAATCGGACGGAGCCTTGATCGATGCGGAGGTATTCGCCAGGGCGAAGAAGGCGGGTTGCCGGATCACCGAGGTGGGGGTGCATCATTACCCCCGGCAGAGCGGATCGCAGACGGGAGCCAATCCTTTTGTCATCGTATTGGCATTTTGGGAGCTGTTCATGCTGTGGTTGCGCATGCGATAGCTTAATTGCGGGAGATTTTGGCAGCATGAGAACTCAGGGCAGAATATGAACATCGCGTTCATGGGCATTCGGGGAATCCCGGCATCTTACTCGGGATTCGAGACATTCGTGGAACAATTGGCCAAGCGCCTGGTCCGGCGCGGCCACAACGTCACGGTGTATAACCGGCGCCGTTTCGTTCCTTACGGCGGGAAAACCTACCTCGGGATAAACCTGGTACGGCTGCCGTCTTTTTCCACGAAACACCTCGACTCAATCGTTCATACATTTTTCTGCTGCATCCATGCCCTCTTCAGGAGTTATGACGTCGTCTATATTTGCGGGGTGGGGAATAGTCCTTTGGCCCTCCTGCTGCGCTGGAAGAAGACGAAGGTTGTGGTGAACGTCGACGGGGCGGATTGGAAGAGAGATAAATGGAATGCTTTGGCCCGGGCTTATTTACGTTGGTGTGAACCGGTCGCGGCACGGCTGGCGGATGCCGTCATTGCCGATAGCAGGGTGATCCAAGACCGCTACAGAGAAACCCAGAACACCCATACCCTCTTCATCCCCTACGGTGCCAATCTCTGTAACTATGATGGCTCCGATATGCTGAAGCGGTTCGGCCTGGAAGCTCGGGGCTACGTTCTCTTCGTGGGACGGCTGGTGCCGGAAAATTGTGCTCATACCCTGGTGAGTGCGTTCTCCATGGTGGAAACCGACCTGAAGCTCGTCATCGTCGGGGATGCGCCTTATTCCGATGATTATAAAAGATCCCTGATGCGGGATTGTGGACGGCGGGTTATGTTCACAGGATACCTTTTCGGCGAAGAGTACCAGGAAATTTCCTGCAACGCCTATCTCTACGTCATGGCCAGCGGAGTGGACGGCACCCGGCCCGTACTCCTCGACCAGATGGCTTTCGGCAACGCCGTGCTGACCCGCAATAGCCCCGCCAACTTAGAAGTGGTCGGTGATGCTGCAGCCGTTTTCGATGATGAGAACGACGTGTTCGATCTGGCGGTACAGCTTCAGTATCTCGTTGATCACCCTGAAGAAACGGTGACACTGCGTGTCGCTGCTGAGGAGCGGGTCAAAACCCGGTATTCCTGGGAACGGGTAGCAGACCGGTACGAACTCCTCATTGAAGATCTATCAGAGAACAGAGATATAGCCACTATTGCTGATCACCTGGAGACAGAGCTTCCCCTCGAACCCGTAAAACCGGAGCCGATTCGAAGGTCTGAGGCTACTGATAACGTGGGGGCTGTAATCCTTGAGTAATCAAGACTCCACAGGGATCAACGGGAATCAAGATTCCCATGACCGCAACGGGAATTCCACGCAGAAGAACGAGATCAGTCCACCCCTGTGGGCTTTTCGAACCAACAACGGCATAAAACCGCACTCCGTACACCGCTTCGTGAGGCGGTTCTACTTCGCCATTCAGGTGGCGGCGGACATCGTCGTCATCACCGGGTCGATGCTGGCAGGCTTCTGGTTCTACCACATGCTCTTCATTCAGTTCGGATTCGGGAAGGGGAACCAGCCCTTCGAGATGTACCTGCGCTTGACCGTCATCACCCTGGTTCTGTTGCTGCTCATTTTTGAACGGCTGGGCCTCTACCGCCGCACCATATCGGTGATGAACATCGAAGAGATCAAGGGCATTTTCAAGGCGGTCGCCATCGCGGCATTGATCATCTTCACCGCCCTATTCTACTTCCAGGATATCACCTATTCCCGCCTGATCGTAACCTACTCACTGATTTTCCTGCTGGTGTTCGTAAACGTCGAACGATATGTGTTCTTTAAAATATTCCAGGGGTTGCACACTAAGGGGATCGGCGTCCGCCGCGCCCTGATCTATGGCGCCGGCGAAGCCGGCCAGATGCTGGCAGAACGGTTCGTACGCTCCCCCAGACAGGGGGTTCTGCCGCTCGGCTTTATCGATGACAATCAGAATCTCTGGGGGCATGACGTCAGGTCGAAATCGGACGAAGTGAAATACCGCCTTCCAGTTCTGGGTGGATTCGACCAGATGGAGGAAGCGGCATCGGCTCTTCATATCGACGAACTGTTCATCTCGCTGCCTTCGGTTCCCCAAACCCGCATCGCCGAAATTATCCGCCACTGCGAGGAGATTGATTTAAAGTTCTTCTTCATTCCCAACCTCTTCGAATACAAGCTGCAGAGTGTCACCATCGAATCCCTCGACGGAGTCCCTCTGTTGACGGTGAAGGAATCCTATATCTCCTGGTGGATGTTGATCGTCAAGCGGATCATGGACATCATCCTCGCCAGCGTATTTATCGTGCTGTTGGCACCTCTCATTGCACTTTTTGCTGGTCTGGTGAAGAGAAATTCCCCGGGACCGGCCATCTTCAAGCAGGAACGCGTGGGGCTCAACGGGAAACACTTCCAATTCTATAAGTTCCGCACTATGTACGTGGACACGCCCAGGTACGCTGTTACGCCGGAGAGCGGCGATGATCCGCGCATCACCAGCATTGGGCGTTTCCTGAGGCGTTTCAGCCTGGACGAGCTGCCCCAACTCTTCAATGTGCTCAAAGGCGATATGTCCATGGTTGGCCCCAGGCCGGAGATGCCCTTCATCGTAGAGACCTACAGTGACATCATGGTGAATCGCTTGAAGGTCAAGCCAGGAATAACGGGTCTATGGCAGATCTCAGCCGACCGCGCCAAGCAGATTCACGATAACATCGATTACGATCTCTATTACGTCGAAAATTTCTCACCGCTTCTGGACGTGGTCATACTTCTCCGTACCATCTTCATGGCCGTCATCGGTAGAGGAGCCTACTGATCTTGTTGTTACCCACTTTAGACACCCATCAGAGCTTCCTGATCATCCGCCTCAGTTCGCTGGGCGATATCCTCCTGACGACGCCCGCGTTGCGCTGTCTTCGAGGGGTGTACCCCGACGCCCGCATCGACGTAGTCGTGCGCCAGCGCTACGAAGAACTGTTGCAGGATAACCCGCACATTTCCTCCCTGATCAGCTTTCCCGAACCAGCGGACAGAAAAGCTTTGCAGAAGCTGGCCAGTCAGCTTCGCTCTCGGTACGGAACGGTCATCGATCTTCACACCGGTTTGCGCAGCGGTTATCTCCGCCGTAATCTGCGGGCCGCCAGGGTGCTGGCCTACCGGAAACGACGGTTGGCCCGTTGGATTCTGGTGAAGTTCAAGAAGGACTTATACGGCTCTGAATTCAGCGTGCCGCGGGCCTATTTGAAAGCTCTGGCGCCGCTCGGCGTTCAAGACGACGGCGGCGGGTTGGAGTGGCCGGCCGCTCTGAATAAACGTGAGCAGTTTCCCGAAATTGCATCGCTTGACGGGCTTCCCGAAGCGCCGCCGATCGCGCTGTGTCCCGGAGCCTCTTTTCCCACCAAGCGCTGGCCCGTGGAACTCTGGGGTGAACTGACCGAAAAACTTCTGGCGAAAGGGGTGAACTGACCGAAAAACTTCTGGCGAAAGGGTATTTGCTGTGGATTTTCGGAGACCGGTCGGATAAAGAGGTCGGTGAGTTTCTGCAGAGTCTCGATCCGAACCGGGTACGCAGTTTCTGCGGTATGCTTAAACTGGCTGAAGCCGGAGCCGGCCTGGCTCATTGTAAACTGGCGGTCACACACGATGCGGGACCGTCTCACATGGCAGCGGCCGTAGGCACGCCCGTCATCGCCATATTCGGATCAACCGTGCCACAATTCGGTTTCCGCCCCTATGGAGTCTCCCACCGCATCGCCGGGATTGACCTCCCCTGCCGCCCCTGTTCTCACCTCGGTTACCAGGCCTGTCCTCTCGATCATCACTGCTGTATGAAGGATCAGAGTGCCGTCAGCGTTCTCTCTCTCATCGAAGATTTAGAATCCGAAATATCATAAAGTTACGCTAACCTTGACAGCAAATCCGGACGATGCGGCCTTGATGACAATAGTAAAATTAATCCATCGGCATAATTTTAC